>JACQED010000366.1 GCA_016200785.1 Chloroflexota bacterium | reverse complement strand
TCGTGATGATGGACTACGACAAGTGCATCGGCTGCCGTTACTGTGAGGTGGCCTGCCCGTACGGCGCGCGCTCCTTCAACTGGGAAAAATTCGAGGGAGATAACGACGCCGTGCCCGAGTGGGGATCGCCCGAAATCCCGCGCCGCCCACGCGGCGTTCCAGAGAAGTGCACCTTCTGCGTTCAGCGAATCGATCGCGGCCTCGAATTGGGGCTTCAGCCCGGCGAGGATCGGCGGGCGACGCCGGCCTGCGTCAACGTCTGTCCCGTCGGGGCGCGCGTCTTCGGCGATCTCAACGATCCCGAGAGTACGGTGAGCCGCCTGCTTCGCGAGAACGAGAGCCATCGGCTGCGAGAAGACCTGGGGACCGGGCCGCGAGTGTATTATCTGCCGAAACGAGGCCAGGGATGAATGAGGCGCGATTCGTGATGGGTGAAATCGCAATCGCGCCTCTCACGCCTCACGTTTGACGAGATGAGCCATGAAACGAAAACTCCAACACCTCAGCCTCTTTAACCTCTGGCTGGCCGGGCTGGCGACTGTGATGTTGATCGGACTCGTCGCCGGCTATTTCGTCGTCACGCGCGGGCTGGTGGTCACCGGCCTCAGCGACCGCGTGCCGTGGGGGCTGTGGATTACGGTTGACTTGTCGTCCATCGCCATGAGCGCGGGCGCGTTCAGTCTGTCGGCGGCGGTGTACCTGCTCGGCCTGCGGCAGTATCGCCCGGTAGCGCGCGTCGCCGTGTTCATCGGCCTTATCGGTTACACCATGGCGCTGTTGACGCTTCTGCTCGACATCGGCCGCCCGGATCGCTTCTGGCACGCGCTCGTGTTCTGGAACCCGCACTCGGTGCTGTGGGAAGTGACGATGTGCGTGACGCTCTACCTGGGCGTGCTGACGGTCGAGTTCGCGCCGATGCTCGGCGAAGCGGACTGGATGCAGCGCAAGTTTCCGCGCCTGGCGCGGATGATCGAAAGTCTGCACCACGCCGGGCCGGTGCTGGCCGTCGTCGGGCTGGCCCTCTCGCTCCTGCACCAATCGTCGCTCGGCGCGACGTATGGCATCATCAAAGCCCGCCCGCTGTGGTACAAGCCCGATATGTCGATCCTCTTCATCGCCTCGGCGCTGGCCGGGGGGCCGTCGCTCACCGTGCTGGCCTGCCTGGTGGTCGGCAAACTCCGGCGGCGCGACTGCGCGGATCGGTCACTGCTCGACGGGCTGGCGAAGTTCATCGGCTTCACGCTCGTCGTGTATCTGTATCTGCGATTCTGGGATGCCCTCTCGGTGACGTACACCTACGCGCCCGGCCGCACCGAGGGACTGCGCCTGCTCACCGGTGGATTGTTTCAATGGAATTTCTGGGCGGGCGAGGTGCTGTTGGGCGCGCTCGTTCCGGCGATCGTGTTCCTCTCGCCGCGCCTGCGCGCGAACGATCGCTATCTGATGACGGCGACGGCGCTGGTCGTCCTCGGCGTGGTGCTCTATCGCTGGGACGTGAATCTTTCCGGCCTGTTGATGCCCGTGAGTTACATACCTTCGACGCCGGTTTCGCCGCTGGCGCACTATCGCCCGACGTGGGTGGAATGGGCGGCGGCGGCGGGCGTGGTGGCCTACGGTCTGAGCGCGTTCTCTCTCGGCGCGCGCTTCTTGCCGGTGTTCACCTCGCCGAGCGCGGAGGCCGAGAGTCGTTCGGCGTCGGCAATGCCGACCCCCGTGCCGGGCGGGGCGTAAACACAAATTCGTCGGAATCTCAAGAAGCGTTTACCACCAGGGCACGAAGATACCGTCTTGAAAGTCAAGCGGCAGGTTGGGCTTGGCGAGCGAAGTTGGCACGAAGTAAGCCGGGTTCTGCCGGGTTTGGTCGGAATCTCGCGCCAAGTCGCAAAGGCGCAAAGAAAAAAACTATTCTTGGCGGCTTGGCGGCTTTGCGTGAGGCTTTTCCCGCCAAATCGCAGAGCCGAAAGCCTTTGTGCCTCGTGGTATTCGCGCAGGTCATCTCAACTCCATTTGCAGAAACTTGTCAACCACCTTCGGATCGAAGTGCGTCCCCGATTGCTGGCGGATGTGTTCGCGCACTTTCTCTTCCGGCCACGCGGCGCGATACGGCCGGTCGGAGCGCAGGGCGTCCCACACGTCTACCACGGCGAAGATGAGCGCCGCCAGCGGAATCTGATCGCCTTTCAAGCCGCGCGGGTAGCCCGTGCCGTCCCATTTCTCGTGGTGGCAGTAGGGAATGTCGAGCGCCGGGCGGAGGTAGGTGATGGGCGAAAGCATTTCGTAAGCATAGACCGGATGCCTGCGCATCACAGCCCATTCCTGGTCGGTGAGCGCGCCGGCCTTGAGCAGAATGCCGTCGGGGACGCCCATCTTGCCGATGTCGTGCAACAGCGCGCCCCGGCGGATGTGGACCAGTTCGGCCTGGCTGAGCCCCAGCGCGCGAGCGAGGCGCACCGTCAAATTGGTCACGCGCTGGGTGTGGCCCTCGGTCTCTTTGTCGCGCAAGTCGAGGGCGCGCGACCAGCCCTCGATGGTCGCGTCGTAGGCCAACGCCAGTTCAACATTGGAGCGCTCCAGACCCTCGAACAGGGTAGCGTTGTCAATGGCGAGCGCGGCCTGCCCGGCGAGGGCTTCAAGAAAGTCCAGCCATTCCCGGTCCGGACTGAGTGGGGCGCGGTGGAAGATTTCTAGCACGCCGACCACCTGCCCCTTGGCGCTCAGCGGCACGCCGTAATAGGCGATGAAGGCTTCTGAGGCAAAGTAGGGCGAACGCAACAAATCGGTGGTGCGCTGGCGCAAGTCGGGGACGCTCACAAATCGGCGTTCCAGCGCGGCCCGGCCGGCGTAGCTTTCACCCAGGCGCAGGCGCGTATGCTGAAGGGCCTGGGTGTGGAAGCCGCGACCGGCGCCGTATTCCAGCGTATGCGTATGGGGGTTCAGCAACAGGATGTCGCCGGCGTCCACCTGCAGTTGGCTGGTGACCTCGTCGAGGACGGTCTTGAGAGTGAAACGCAGGTCCGTGCTGCCGCTGATCGCTCGGTCAATGTTGTTGAGGGCCTGGGTCTGGCGGAGGCGGCGCTCGGCATCGTCGAACAAACGGGCGTTTTCAATCGCCACCGCCGCCGTGTTCGCCACCACGGACAGCAGGTCCGCGTCGCTCTGACTATAACGACTGAGCGTGGGGCACTGAACCATCACCACGCCGATGACTTCGCCTTTGGCCAGCATGGGAACGTACAGCCCGGATTGCGGAAACGGACCCGAGTGGCCGACGGTGACGTTGACCTTGACTCGCCTGAGGCGCGCCTGCAGGTCGTTGACGATGAATGGCCGCCGAGTGTGGATGGCCTCGCTCTGACTGCCCACGCCCGGCGGCTCCAGCGGGATGGGGGGTAGTTCGTCCACATTCAGTTGTTCGCCATCCTGAACGCCGTAGGCGCAGACGAGCAGCTCTCGCGCCCGGTCGAAGAGCGAGACGAACACGGTAGATGAATCCGGCAGCAGCCCCAGGATGGCCTGGTACAGCCGCGCGTAGATTTCGGAGAGTTCAAGCGATTCGGCCAACGCGCGACCGAGCGCGTTGACCGCCAGCAGCTCCTCGGCGCGGCGCTGGATCTGTTCCTCCGCCTGCCTGCGGTCGGTGATGTCGCGATAATTGAGGACGATGGCCCGCACGCTAGGCTCTCCGAGCAGATTAGTGCCGGTGCCTTCAATCCACCGCCACGATCCGTTTTTGTGCTGGAAACGGAAGATCCCGCTGACTCTGGCATGTGAATCTTGGAGCATCTGGCCCATAAGCCCTTTCACGCGCTCCAAATCATCGGGGTGAACGAATTCAAATGCATTCCGGCCCACGAGCCCATTCGTCGAATAGCCGAGAAGCCCGGGGGCCGCCGGGCTGT
>JACQED010000365.1 GCA_016200785.1 Chloroflexota bacterium | reverse complement strand
GGTCATCAAAGCGCTCTTCTTCGACATCGGCGGCGTCCTGCTCCGCACTGAGGATCTATCAGGGCGGCAGAAGTGGGAACGGCGATTCGGTTTGCCGGATTGGGGGTTGGCCGACGTCGTGTTCAACAACGAGATCGCCGCACGCGCCACAATCGGTCGGGCCACGCAGGATGACGTGTGGGCGCACGTTGCGGTGAGGTTCAATCTGACCGAGGACGAAATTGCGGAACTCCAACGGGACTTTTGGGCCGGGGATCGCTTCGACGAAGAGTTGATCGGTTTCGTCGCCTCAATGCGCCCACGCTATCGTACCGGCGTCATCAGCAACGCGTGGCCGGGCACGCAAGAGTTTCTCGCCCGTCATCCGGCGATCTCTGCCGCGTTCGAGAGATTGATCATCTCAGCGGAAGTGGGGATCGCCAAACCCGATCCGCGCATCTTTCGCCTGGCGCTCGGCGCGTTTGGCGTCGCGCCGCGCGACGCGGTGTTCGTGGACGATGTTCTCGAGAACGTCGAGGCGGCGAGGGGCGTCGGAATGGCGGGCGTCCATTTCACCGACCCGGTACGGACGCGCGAGGCAGTCGATCGCTTGTTGCGCGACAAGGAACAATAACGATGTCATGGCGTTCGCTAAGGCCCGACGAACCTTTACGGTACTTCACTCAATTCAACCGCAACGCGAAACTCTTTCTGCTGTCCACCGTCGTCGGCGGCATCGCGTTCGCGGGCTTTCAACTTTTCTTCAACATCTTCCTGCGCCGTCGCGGGTACGATCTCGACTTCGTGGGTCTGCTGAACGCCGTCCCGGCCGGCGCCGGGCTGTTGACCGGAATTCCGCTGGGCATAGCCTCCGACCGCATCGGTCGCCGGCGTGCCATGCTCATCGGCGTAACCGTCGCGACGGCCGCGGCCTGGGCGCTGGTCAGCGCCCAGTCGAGGGGCATGATGGTGATCCTGTCGGCCGCCCTGGGCCTCGGCAACACGCTCTATTTCCTGAGTCAGGCGCCGTTCATGATGAGCGCTTCCGGCGCGAGGGAGCGCACGTTGCTCTTCAGCCTGAACTTCGGATTGATGACTCTCTCGGGCGCGGCCGGCAACTTGCTGGCCGGCCAACTGCCGGGGTGGTTCGGGAGCTGGCTCGGCGTGGGCGCTGAAAGCCCGGCGGCCTATCAAGCGGTGCTGGTCGCCAGCATTCTCGGCGGCGGATTTGCGCTGATCCCGCTGTGGCTCATTCGCGAGGGGCGCATTGCTGAGAATGGCCGACGGCCAGCCATCGGCCTGGAGGGCTTTCGCGAACTGCTGCGGCCCGGCGTCCTTCGTCTGACCGTGCCCAATTTCATCATCGGCTTGGGCGCGGCTCTCTTGATCCCGTATTTGAACTTGTTTTACAAGAGCAAGTTCTCGATAGACGACGGGCAGTTGGGCCTGCTGTTCAGCCTCTCGGCCATCGTCACCGGCGGGGCCACCGTGTTCGCGCCGCAAGTGGCCGCGCGGCTGGGCGGCAAGGTCAAAGCCGTAGTTGTGACTCAGGCCAGTTCATTGTTCTTTCTTCTGGCGATAGGCTTTGCGCCGCGCTACTGGATCTCCGGTCTCGCCTTTCTTTTCCGGGGCGCCTTGATGAATATGAGCGCGCCGCTCTACTCGGCCTTCGCCATGGAACAGACGCCCGAGCACGAGCGCGGCGCGGTGAATAGCGTGATGGAGTTGACGTGGCAAATCGGCTGGACGATCGGGCCATATCTTTCCGGTTTGGCGCAGGCGCGCTACGGCTTTGCCCCGTTGTTTGTGACCACAACTCTGCTGTACGGCGCGGGCGCGACGATCACTTATCTGTTTTTCCATCAGAGCGAAACGCAGACGACCACTGCGGCGGCCGCCACTCTTTGAGACAAAGATGAACATTCAACTCCGCAACATCAAGCCCGGCGACGAAGCGATCATCCTCGAACTGTCGCAAGCTGCCGATGCCGTTGACCGCGCCGAGCGCGGTCTGTCCGCCTCCGAGGTGAATCAATGGCTGACCGTCCCCGGCGTCCAGCCCGAACAAGACTTCTTCATCGCCGAAGCCGACGGGAATCCGGTAGGCGTCGTCGGCTTTGATATTCAGACGGGGACGCTGGAGAAGCATCGCGCTTTCGTCGGCGGCTTCGTGCATCCGGAATACCGTCGCCGCGGAATCGGCGCTAAATTAATGGAGGTCGTCGAGGCGCGGGCCGCCGAAAAAATGCGCGACCTTCCCGGCGGCTTCGCCCGCTACTTCGAGTCGTTCTGCCGCTCGACACAGGCCGACGTCGCCGCGCTGTTCGAGTCGCGTGGAATGGAAGTCGTGCGTTACTTCTTCAACATGCAGCGCGATCTCAGGCGCGATCTGCCCGATGCGCCCGTGCCCGACGGCCTCCTCATCCGCGAGTACCGCGACGAGGACGACGGCGCAACGCTCGCTGCCTTGAACGAAGCCTTCGCCGATCACTGGGGCCACGAGCCGCTTTCTATTGAAGAGTGGAAGCACTTTCTGCGCGGCGTCCCGCACTTCCGATCCGAACTGTGGCTGCTCGCCTGGGCGGGAAATGAAATCGCCGGCTTTACGCTCAACTTTGTTGACCCCGCCTACATCCAACGGGTGAGGCGCAACGAAGGCATCGTGGGCGAGGTCGGCGTGCGCCGACCCTGGCGCAAACGCGGTCTCGCCACCGCACTGGTGGCCCGCAGCCTTCACGCCCTGCGCCAAGCCGGCATGGACTACGCCATGCTCGGCGTGGACACCGAGAACCTAACGGGCGCGGTGGGCTTGTACGAGCGCCTCGGCTTTTACGAATTGCGACAGAATGTGGTATACCGGAAGACGGCGTGAAGACAGACAATGATCGCTCTTGGCGTCGTCGCCGACACGCACATCCCCGAACGCATGAAAGCGCTCCCGCCGGAAGTCCACGATGTCTTTCGCGGCGTGACGGCGATCCTGCACGCCGGCGACGTGAGCACACAGCCCGTGCTCGACGAACTCGAGACGATCGCGCCGGTGTACGCCGTCGCCGGGAATCGCGACTTTCTTCTGGGCCTGCCGTCCGATCTCGTTTTGGAATTCGGCGGAGTGCGGATCGGCATGACGCACGGGCACGGCGGCTGGCGGACTTATCTGGTGGAGAAAGTCGTGTATCACGCCGCCGGCTATCACCTCGGCCGGTACACGCGGTTGGCTCGCGCGCGATTCAGCGACGTGCAAGCCATCGTCTTCGGCCACATTCACCGCCCGGTGAATCAACTGGAAGACGGAGTCTTGATGTTCAACCCCGGCTCGCTCGGCCCGGACTATTTTCCGCCGCACGGCCCGGCGGTGGGGTTGCTGACGATAGAGGCGTGAAGGGTGAGGGGGGAGATTGTGAGGCTCTAATACGGCGCGCTGACCCCAGTCGCCGCAGGGGCCGCTTTTCCAATTGAGATGTCAGCCGGACGGGCCGGAGTCGCCGGAACGGGAATATCGAGGGCAGGCCGATAGTAGCTTTGCCCGGCGCATGCCCGGCACAGCGTCGTCCCATCGTGCATGATCTCGCGCTCGTTCACGATCTCCTCGCCGCAGATTCCGCAGATGGCTTTCGCGCCCGGACGGCTGAGAATTTGGTCTATCGAGACGGTTAGCGCCACACGCCGGACGCGGAACAGTTCCTCGTCGGGCATCCGCTGATAGCCGAGCAGTTGCGCTTCCCACTTTCCTTTGGCCTCCGGCGCGTAGCGGCGGGCGAGTTCCCGCGACTCTCTGCGCGGCACGATGCGCACCGCCCGGCCGGTCTGCGTATCCACGAACGTCGCCGCCACCTTGCCGAAGTCTTTCACCCGCATGGTGCGCCGCCCCACCCAGCAATTCGTGGCGACGGCGATTCCATCGGACGCGCAGCCGTCGGTCTCGACAATGGTCAGCAGGCGTTTACCTGCACTCGGGCCACCGGGCTGGGTGTCGGCCTGGGGCAAATCGAGGCCGAGAAGGCGGCCGGCCAGCATCCCCATTCGCACGCCCAGCACTTGCCGGGGGCACAGGTGGCGGTGCAGAGTAGCGGACGCGGCGAGCAGTTCGGCGAGCGGTATCATGATGAGAACAACTCCCTCTATAAAGCAATCGGGCCGTCCCAAACGAGACGGCCCAGATCGACAACGCGTGCCGGGTCGTCTCCTTTCCAAGTTCGACTCCGCGCGGAGTCGCGGGGGGCCGGGGCGTTTCCGCCGCCGACCGGGGTCGCCTTTCGAGGCGACCGGCCCATTGGCCCTGCGCGTCGAGCGTGACAGGCCAACAGGCTCGGAGACAGATTGAGTGGCCAGCGATCAGTTCTTGTCGGTTTCTCCTGTGCCGCTCAACCCCTCTCGGAACGAGCGGACGCCTTTGCCGAGTTCACGGGCGATCTGGCCGATGCGCCCAACGCCGAACAGCAGGACGACGATGGCGAAGATGATGATCAATTCTGTGGGGCCGAGTCGAAATGGCACGTTGCGCTCCTTGCTGTGACAAGGTGACAGGGTGACAGGGTGACACGGTGACTCTGGAATCACCTTGTCACCCCTTCACCCCTTCACCTTGTTACCCCTTCACCCTGTCACCCTGTCAGACTTTCACCACCTTCACCATCGTGTCGTAGAACACTGCGCTGCCGCCCACCGGGTCCACCAGCGTCGTGTTGCCGAGGTAGGGGTCCACCCGCATCGCGGCGTTGGCGTGGATGCCTTTAATGCGGCGCGGGTCGCCGGGGATGGTCAGGCCGTCCACGTTGAAGTCCACGCCGCCGTAGGCGAAGTGGCCGAAGCCCAGGCTGAAGCCGATCACGCCGGGGCGCATCCCTTGCGTCATCTTCACCTTGCCGACGATCGGCACAGTGCGGCCATTGAGCAAATCCCACGCGCCGTCGGGGTTGGTCGGCGAGACGATCTTCACCGGGTCGCCGTCGCTCAGGCCGCGCGCGGCAGCGTCGGCGGCATTCATCAAGACGAAGTTCTCCGGCAGGAGCGCGAGCAGCCAGTAGTTGCCCGAGGTGCGGCTCTTAGTCTGCGCGATCTCGCGGTAGGTGATCAGCCGCAGGTCGAAGCCGTCGGCCTCGTCGCCCAGCAGTTGGCCGGTCACGTCGAACGGGCCGGGGAAGTACTTGCCGTAGCCGGCCAGATGTTTGCCGGTCATCGCGCTCTTCACGCCGTAGGTCTTCTCCTGGTAGACGTTGATCAGCCGCCCGTACTTGTTCGTGACCTGCCCGTCCTTGTACGCTTTCTCGAAAGCCTGGAAGCGCCCGCCGCGATTCAGCACGTAGACCACTTTCGACCATAGCGCTTCGCCGGCGATGCTCTTCCAGCGGGCTGCGTCGAAGACGGATTTCGGCAGGTGGGCACGCGCTTGCTGGAAGATGCGGAATTCCTCCGCGTCGGCGTCGGGCACGGCGTCCGAGCCGTCCTCTTTCTCGCCGAAGGCCAGGTTGGCGGCCATCTTGAGATACAACTGATCGGGGTGCGTCAAGTCGCCCGCGTCGCCCATGCCGCCGGGGCCGAAACCTTTCAGGCCCATCTTCTCGGCGAGGCCGAGCAGAACCGCTTCGAGGCTCAGCGGCGTCGCCCCGCCGAACACCGTCACGTCCGGGGTGAGTGGAGTGATCGCCGGCTGGCGCACACCCTGCACCTTGAACGGGATCGAGGGATGCGAGCCGTTGAACTCCCACCGTTCCAGGTAGCCGGTGTCGGGGAAGATGTAGTCCGAGTACATGCTCGTCTCGCCGATCACGATGTCGAACGTGACGAACAACGGCAGTTTCTTCGGGTCGGCCAGGATGGGGATGTTGGTGTTGCCGGCCGGCAAAGAATACACCGGCGAGCCCATGTAGAGAAGCAGGGCCTTGACCGGGTAGGGGTAGGCGTCGCCGATGGACGGGACGATCTCCTGGTAGATGTCGCTCGAAAGCGGGTACCAGTTGCGCTTGGCCGGATAGCGCTGATCTTCGGGCAGGCTGAAGTAGATCGTGGACTCCTGATACTTTGCGTCGTGCCGGATGATCGAGAGGCCGAAAGGCGCGTTCTTGCCGTTGTTGAGCGAGCCGAGCGGGAAGGGCTGGCCCTTCTTGCCGCCGGCCGCGTCGTAGGCCGAGAGTTTGATCATGCCGCCGGCGTAGTCGTAGTTGCCGATCACCGCGTTGAGGGTGTACCAGGCCACGACGTTGTAGAAGCCGTTGGTGTGCTGGCTGACGCCGCGATGGATGTCGGCGGCGGCCTTGCGCCCGTGCGCGGTGAACTCGACCGCCAGTTCTTCGAGGTCGCTGACTTTCAGGCCGGCGATCTCCGCCCACTCTTCCAGCGTGTGCTCCTGGGCCGCGTCGTAGATCACCTGCAGGGCGGTCTTGACCTTGAAGCCGCCGACGTTTGCGCCGTTGATCAACAGATCGCCTTTTACCGGATTCTTGTCGTCGTTGGGGTCGAAGGCGGTCGGCGCGCGGTTGACCATCGTGACGAAGTAGTCGAAGTCAAAGGTCTTTTCCGGATCGGTCGAAAGCGGGCGCGGCTCTTTTTCTTTGAGCCCGATCTCGCTGGCGCGCAGGAACGTGGTCGGCTTGCCATCGTCGTCCAATTTGACCAGCCAGGCGGCCTCCGTCCAGGTCGAATCCTTGTTCGCGGCGGCGGCGGCTTTGTTGACCGCCGAGAGGTAGGCCGCGTTGTATTTCTCGTTGTCCATGACCCAGCGGATGAGCGCCATCGCCAGCGCGCCCTCCGTGCCGGGCTTGATCGGCAGCCACTTCCAGGCCTTGGCGGCAGTCTTCGACAGGCGCGGGTCTACGACGGCGAACTTGAGACCGCGCTCCACCTGTCCCTCGGTGATGGCGCGCGAGCGCCAGGGTGGGCCGTAGTTGCCCTCGAACGGCGACGCGCCGACGAAGATCACGAACTCGCTGTTGCGGAGATCGGCCTGCCAGTAGAACTTGTCACCGCCCTGCCACTTGCCGTCGAGGAACTTCTCGGACATGGCTTTGCCGGAGAAGTACAGCGATCCCTGGCAGACCGTGGTGTGGCCGTGCGTGTTGGTCGAGCCGAAGCCGTCGCGCATGAAGCGATTGATGAAATCGCTGCGCCCGCCCTTGAGACGACCCCACGCAAAGACCACCTGATTATTCTTCGGGCCGAAGTCGGGATGGTCGGTGTCAATCAGCGCCTCGAGGTAATCGGCGAACGTCGTCTTGAATTCGGCCAGCAGGCCGGCTTTCTTCTCG
>JACQED010000364.1 GCA_016200785.1 Chloroflexota bacterium | reverse complement strand
TTTCCCGCGTGGTCGCCGGATGGCAAGAAGATCGCCTTCGTCGAGTTGAAGGTCGAAAACGGCGAACCGTCGGCGGCGCTCTACACCGCCGACCGCGACGGGAAGAACCTCGTCCAGGCTTTCTCCGATCCCAAGACGGTGCCGTTTTATCTGTATTGGTCGCCCGACAATCACAACGTATCGTTCCTGTCCTCGAACACGGGGTCGGCCGGCCTGAAGCTGCAACTCGTGCCGGCGGCCGGAGGTGATGCGAAGACATTGGATGTCGGCCAACCTTACTACTGGTCGTGGTCGCCCAATGGCCGACAGGTGCTCGTTCACGTCGGCGGCGCGGCGGTCGACTCGGGCGCGCATCTCTCGCTGTTGGGCATTGATGGCGATGTTTCCGAGTCGGGCCTGGACTACAAACCCACCTACTTTCAAGCGCCGGCTTGGTCGCCCGACGGCAAGCACACGCTCTACGCGGCTGAAACCGACAACGGGCGTGTGCTGATCCTCGCCGACTCGGCCGGCGCGGAGCAATCGCAACTGGCGACGTTCGAGGGCGGCATAGCGTTCGGCTGGGCGCCCGACGGCAAGCACGTCGCCTACATCACCGGCGACGCGGAGTCGCTGGGGATTCTGGGCACACTGTCTATCGTCAACCCCCAGAAGCCGGCTGAGGCCAAAAGCGTCGAGAACAAACCGGTGATGGCCTTTTTCTGGTCGCCGGACTCCAAGCAATTGGCCTACTTCGTGCCGGAGATCGTCGCGCCCACGCCGGAGCCGGGTCAGCAGTCGTCAGGCAATTCGCAGTTCCTCGTCCTGCACCTCTTCGTCGCCAGCGCCGGGGACGCCAAGAGTCATTCGGTCGCCACCTTCATCCCGACGCGCGATTTCTACAACCTCCTGCCTTACTTCGATCAGTACCAGCAGTCGGCCACCCTCTGGTCGCCGGACAGCCAGAACCTTGTCCTGTCGGCGTTTAGCCCCACCGCCAGCGGCGACGCCAAGCCGGGCGTCTTCGTGGTGCACAGCTCCGGCAACCTCGAGCCGAGGTTCTTGAAAGAGGGAACGCTGGGATTGTGGTCGCCCAAGTAGAGTTAGGGATCAGGGGTTAGGGGTTGTGTTCCGCAGGCGCGATCTGACAGTCGCGCCTGCGGCGTTGCCTTTCCCATGTACGATACAGTCCTCAAGCCCAACGTCGTTCAGCCGCAGTCGCTCCAACACTTTCGGGCGGATGCTTTTCCGTCCATTCACCCCGTCCACTGGCTGCATTCGCATTTCGCCGTCGGCGGCTGGAGTCCCCTCCAGCGGTTGAGCGGGATGCTCACCGCCCATATGACGCGCATCGCGCCGCGCAACGGCTTCACCTGGCATCCGCATCGGGGGCTGGAAATTTACACGTGGATACTGCAAGGCACACTGCATCACGAAGACACGACCGGCGGAGAGGGCGACATCGGAGCGGGCGAATTTCAGCGCATGTTCTCCGGCGACTGGATCGAGCATCAGGAACTCAACCTGACCGACGATCCGGTGCGCGTGATCCAGATCTGGTTCGCCGCCGACATCAAGCATCGCGGCCTGCCGCCGCACTACCAGCAACTCCGGGAGGACGAACTGCCAGCCGCGCGCGACGCGAACGCGGCAACTTACCAACTCATCGGCAATGGCTCGCCGATGGAACGGCACATCGTCGCCGGGCGGCTGACGGCGACCCACGTTGACCCCGGCGGCGCAACGCCGCTCGATCCGCCGCGCACCGGCGAAGACCTGTTTGTCTACGTCACCGACGGCGCGGGGCGAATGTCCAGCAACGGCGATGCCGCCACCCTCGGCCAGTACGATGTGATCCTCGCCCGCCCCGACGCGCCGGCCACCCGCCTTGCCGCCGCGCCCGGCGAGTGCCTGCACTTCCTCAACTTCTACCTGCCACGTTTCCTGCCATAGCGGAGCCGCACCATGTCAGTTCACGGCGCGCGTGACAAGATTCAGAATGCCGTCACGGCCTGGCCTGAAGCGACCGCCCATCCCCATCGCTTCGGCGGGACGGAGTATCGCGTCGGCGAGCGCCGCGAGATCGGGCACATCCACGGGGATCACCTCGTAGACATTCCCTTCCCGACCAAAGTGCGCCACGAACTTGTGGCCGCCGGCCGCGCTGAGCCACACCACATTCTTCCCGACTCCGGTTGGATCAGCTTCTACTTGCGCGAAGCGAATGACGTCGAGCGGGCGATTGAATTGTTCAGGCTGTCGTACGATGTGGCGACGAAGCAGAAGTCGCGAGGCGAGGCATAGACCTGAGAGGTTCCAGAAACCTATCTGGTCTTCACGATGAACCACGACGACCACGTAAATCTTCTGCGCGGAGGCGTGCCTGAATCCGGCGGCGTGTGGGCCGACCTCGGCTCCGGCGCGGGCGCGTTCACGCTGGCGCTTGCCGACCTTCTCGGCCCGTCAGCCGAGATTTATTCAGTGGACAAAGATCGGGCCGCGTTAGCCGGGCAAGAACGCGTGATGCGCGCCCGCTTTCCATCGGCAGCCGTCCACTACCTCGCCGCCGACTTCACCAACCCCCTCGACCTCCCCCTGCTCGACGGCGTCGTGATGGCGAATTCGCTTCACTTTCACCGCGACCACGACTGCGTTTTCAAATTGATCCGCACTTATCTCAAGCCCAGCGGCCGTTTGGTCGTCGTGGAGTACAACATCGATCGAGGCAATCTTGCGGTGCCGCATCCCCTCCCCTTCAGGGCGTGGCAGAATCTGGCACGCCGCGCCGGATTCGGCAACACGCAATTGCTTTCGACGCGGCCCAGCCGCTTCCTCCGAGAGATTTACTCGGCCGTGAGTTGGTGATCAAACGACAGTTGAGAGATAATAGCCACATGAGAATTGGCATTCTCGGCGCAGGCAATGTCGGCGGCAACCTGGGCAAGGCGTGGGCGACTCAGGGTCACGACGTTTTCTTTGGCGTTCGCGATCCTCGCGGTGAAAAAGTTCGGGCGTTGCTGGCGACCATCGGCTCGCAGGCGCGCGCCGGCAATCCGGCGGAGGCAGTCGCCTTCGGCGAGGTGATCGTGCTCGCGGTCAGTTGGGCAGGCGTGGCCGAAGTGTTGCGACAGGCAGGCGATCTCACGGGCAAGATTGTCGTGGATGCGACCAATCGGTTGGCACCACCCACGCCGGGCAGTGCCCCTTCCGCCGGGGAGGAAGTAGCCCGGCTGGCTCCGGGAGCCAGAGTCGTCAAAGCGTTCAACTCGATCGGCGCTGAGCTGCTCGCCGGGCCGCAGTTCGGCGATCAGCGCCCGAGCATGTTCATCTGCGGCGACGACGCGGCGGCGAAAACAACCGTGGCGCAATTGGCAGATCAGATCGGCTTCGACGTAGTGGATGCCGGGTCACTCGCCAACGCGGGCCTGTTGGAATCGCTGGCCGTGCTCTGGATTCGATTGTCGCGGAGCGAAGGCCGAGACATCGCCTTCAAATTGCTGCGGCGTTGACGAATCGCGCATCACGACTCCGCCGAGACGGCTTTTCGAACCGCGACGATGCGAAGGACGCAAGGAAAATAGGTTGCCATGACAGTACTCGGCCTCCACCACATCACCCTCGTCTGCCACGACGCCCAGCGCACGGTCGACTTTTACACACAAGTATTGGGCCAGCGATTCGTCAAGAAGACGGTCAACTTCGACGATCCCGGTGCGTATCACCTTTACTTCGGCGACGAGGTCGGCAGTCCCGGTTCGGCCATCACGTTTTTCGAGTGGACGGGTGTGCCTAAAGGCTATCCCGGCATCGGCGGCACGCACCACTTCGCGCTTCAAGTCGCCGGCTACGACGGCCTGCTCAAGTGGAAGCGTCGCCTGACCGACCTCGGCCTTTCGGTCGAAGGCCCGCTC
>JACQED010000028.1 GCA_016200785.1 Chloroflexota bacterium | reverse complement strand
TGAAGCGTCCCACGGGAATGCTCCGCAACGAAGCGTGAAGCGCGGCGCTCGGCGCCCGACACCCAACGCGCGAAGAAATGCGTCGAACGCCAGCAGGACAAAAACCAGCGCGCTGATATGCCTGATCTTCACGCGGCTGTATATCAGCGCCCAGAATGAGAAGGCGAGCGCGAGTGTGGCGATGAGCGCGACTCGCGAGCCGAACAGGCGACGGGCAAGCCGATAGTGCGCGGCGAGGGTCAGCAGGCCGAAGAAGGCCGAGACGAGTCGCATTTGAAACAGGCCGCGCCCCCAGAGCAAGATCGCGCCCGCGCTGACGTAGTGGTACAACGGCTCGTGCCCATTGGCCTCGCGAAAGAAGATCGGAAAGTCGCCGTTCAGCACTCGCTGAGCGTGCACCGTCGTCTCCAGAACCTCGTCGTCACGCCAGCCGGGCGGCACGCGGTAAAGCGCGTGAACTCGGAGGAAGAAGCCAATGAAAAGCAAACCCGCGACGGGCAAGACCTTACGGAGCGACATTCACCGTTCCCAGTTCAACTAGATCATTGGAGACACCCGCGCCAGGACTGACCAAGTGCAAGGGTTGGCGCGACGGGATGGCATACACGCCGATCGTCAAACGATATTGCCCGGCCCGCAGTATGGCTGGCAGTTGCAGCGCGTGCAATTGGGCAAAAGCATCGCCGGAATGCCAGTTCCATGCCGGCACGCCGAGAGTGTCCTGTTGAGCGACGATTACGCTATCTGGCGCGACGAGGCGAAGAGTGATCGCGGCCTGCACGCCGTATTCGCCAGCCGGCATCGGGCCGAGGGCGGATGGATCGAGAATACGCCAGAGGCTTGCGAAGCGCAGAACACTGCCCGGCGCGACCGCCGCCGGGATGACGTCGTGCCCCGTTAACTCGACGGCGCCACCGAAGTTCGGCGAGGGACTCATTTCGGCGAACGACGCATCGGCCTCCCATCGGCGCAGAGTCGTCAACGGATCCCATGTAAGCGCGTCGAATTCGGGGCGTGATTGGCGTGAGGTCACATTCACACGATCGGCCAAGATCGGGTCGAGCGGCGCGGACGACACGACAATCATTTCTGCCGAGTCCACCGTAGGCAGGACGAGTGCGGCGCGGTCGTCGAACCAGCGCAGTTCGAGATCGCGACGTCGAATGCGAAGATCGCCGACGAATGGATCGAGCGGCAACGTGGGGAACGGCGACGAAACAGCCGCGGCTCCCGGCACGGCGCGATCGCGCAAGTAATCGGCGGCGGCGGCGAGATCGGCGAAGTAGGCGGCGCGAGTTTCGCGCGATGTGCCCCAACGAAGAAAGTAGTCGCGGTAAGTCATACCCGCCGTAAGCGCGAGTCCCGCGACCGCGGCGATTGCAACGCCGTGGCCAAATCGTCGCGAAAAAAGGAATCGGCGCGCGATCGTGACGGCAGCCGCCGCTGGAAACGTGAAAACAATTGCCTGCGTGGCAGACGAATGGAGCGTGCTGGTATATGCGCCGATGATCAAAGTAGGCGCGATGCCGAAAGCGAACCAGACGATCGCCAAGGCCGACACCGCATTGCCGCGAATAGCGCGCCACACGCACAGCCCCATGCCAACATAGAACAGCGCGCCGGTCACCGGATCGAAGATCGGGCGGCCCGGCAGATTATACGTCACGAGCGGATCGCCTCGCATGGTGAATGTGGCGAGGCCGGATAGCGCGTTTTCGGCAATCGGTTTCCAATCGCCGGCGCGCAGGGCGCGAAGCGGCTCGGCCAGTGTGTTCGTCCGGCCCCAGGCAACGGGACCGGCGAGGTGCGGCGCCGTCAGCGCGAGAATCGCGCCGATCGCCAGCGCGAACCCGATCATCTTCGCCCGGGGCGCCTGGCGCGTGAGCGCAAGATAAAGCCAGAAGATCGGCAACGCAAGAAAAACCGCCCGAGATGATTCGTAGGAGTAGAGCGAGGCGGTGATGGAAGCCACCGCGGCACCCCACGCCGCTGGGGCTCTCCAGCGCTCCCACCCAAACAACGCCCTCCAGATGAAATACGCGCCCGCCGCGAACAACGCCGGCACGGGCATGAAGTTGTGAGCTTGCCGGCTGGTCGCGACCGGCCAGTACGACACGGCAATCAGTCCGGCAGTGAGAAGCGCAGTCGGGGCGTCGAACGCGCGGCGCGCCCACGCATATCCAAACAGCACGACCATCAATCCCCAAAAGGCCGCGTGCGCCCTCAGCGCAAAGTCGTTTGGCCCAAAGACCAGCATGAACGCCGCGCCCGAATAGTGAACGAACGGTTCGTGGATGTAGCCTTGCGGCGAGGCAATGTCCTCGCGAACGCCGTTCAGCACGTTCAGCGCGAAGTGGCCGACGTCGGCCTCGTCGTGCGTCAGCCCCGGCGGGATTTCCGCGAGGCGATGGAAGCGCAGCCCGGCGGCGACGAGGAGGATGAAGACAATGGCGGCAAGTTCTGTGCGGCGGTTCATCTAGCCAAAACGCTGTAGCCAAGTTGAGCAAAGTTGGTTATACTGACAGTTGAGGCATACTATGTTTCTGCAAGCAGGGCTTTCATCTGAAGAGAAAATTCGGCGCGCGGTGCGGGCGGCCAAGCTTGAGATGGAACCGGTGTACATTGAAGTCCTTCGCCAACTAAGGCCGGGTGTAAGAGTCCGCCAGTCGTTTTCGCTGTGGCTTATGGCACGCGATGCACTGTATCATCAAGGAATTAGACGCGGTCTGTCTCCTGAAGAGGCCATGCGACAGGCCGCTGAGCGGTTATTGAATACTCGGAATCTGGTATGACCAGGCCACCCGACCCAGACGATCAACAGGCATTCGTCAATCGCATCGTGATCGCATTGGAGCAACTTGGCATTGAGTACGCGATCGGCGGCTCAGTGGCGGCCATGGAATACAGCGCACCGCGCTTTACAGTAGACATTGACCTGATGCTGACAGCGGAAACAGCAGAACTGGCCCGATTAGTCGAAGAAGTGAAATCGTGGCAAATCTATATATCGCCTCTCGAAGCGATTCTTGAAACGGATATTCCTCACGGGCTTCCGTTCAACATCATGGACGGCTCAGCGGGAACCAAAGCAGATCTGTTCGTCGTTCCGCCGTCCGGCTTGTCGGGCGCCGCAATGAGCCGCCGGCGGCGGCGAACGTGGGATGATCGAACGGGCGTTGAAGCCTGGTTTCTCGCACCGGAAGACGTGATCCTGTACAAACTCAGCTACTACCGCAAAAGCGGTGAGACGGCACCGAAGCATCCGACAGACATCACCAAGATGCTCGCCGTCGTCGGCCACGAGCTCGATCTGACCTACATCAAAAACTGGGCCGCCGAGATCGGAGTGGCCGATCTCTGGCAAGCCTTGTGGGATGAGTTCCAAAAGAAGTAACGGTCATCCACTCAAGGCGTAGCGACTCTCAGAGGCGCTAGCACCGCGCGATCGCTCACCGTCGCCCCACTCGAATCCAGGACCGGCAAGCGTGCTCCATCTGATCGATTGTAGATTCCGGTCTCCGCCGAATACTCGCCCGGGGGCAAGTCGGCAGGCAGTGCCAGCCGAAAAATTTGCGCGATCACATCGCCTTTCACCCAATCCCACGACGGCGCATCAAGGCGATCCTGTTGTGCGATCACGCCGCCCTGCCCATCGAGGAGATGGACGAACAGCACAGCGTCGGTCTTGAAAGCCGGTGGCACGCGCGGGCCGACTCGTTCGGGATCGGTGACGCGCCAAATCGTCATCAGCCGGAGCGTGTCGCCGGGTCTGACCGAGGGATACTGCCATTCGTAGCCCACGAATTCAACTGCGTCCGCAAAATTCACGGGAAGACTCGTTGGCTCAATGATCCTCTGGTTGGCTGATGCCGCCCGCGCCAGAATCCTCGCCTGATTGTTCGTAGTCCGCGGTGTCACCGCAAAATACGGATCGAGATCGCCGGGGCGTAGATCGACGCGCTCGGCGTTTCTCGCGAGCAAACTGTCAAAGAAGGGATCGAGCGGCGTGCTGGCCGGGATGATCCACCGCACGTTGGTATCGTCGGGAAAGATCATGGCCTCCCGCCCATCAGCCCACCGGAGTCGAACGTTTTTCCGTCGGAGCGCCAGTTCGGCGATATACGGGTCGTGCGGCGCGCTTGGATTGATTGATGAAAGGACGGCGATTCCGCCGTCGAATCGCGAGTCAATGTACTTCATTTCCTCGATCAGCGTGTGCTGATACGCCGCGCGCACGTCCGGCGACTCTCCCCAACGCAGGAAGTAGTCGCGGAATGTCGTGACGCCGGTAGCGGCGACGAGGCCGACGAAGATCAGCCACGGGCCCAGTGTCACCGAAAACTGAAACCGCCGAGCCAGCCGCGAGGACACGGCTTCAAACGCCAGGGCAGGGAAAACGTAGATAGCGGGAAGCGCGACGATACTACGCGTCGTCGCGGCCTCGGGCCCGATGAGCAATGACGGCGCGATGCCGACGAAGAGCCAGATCAGCGCGAACGCATAAGGCGGTTGACGCCAGCGCCGAACAGCGACACCAAGCCCCAC
>JACQED010000380.1 GCA_016200785.1 Chloroflexota bacterium | reverse complement strand
CGTCCCATAACCAATCGCTGTGGGGACGGCAATCACCGGGCAGGCCACCAGGCCGGCAATCAGGCCGGGGAGCGCGCCGTCCATCCCGGCCACCGCCACCACCACCGCCGCCTTATTCAACGCCTCGCGCTGGTCGAGCAAGCGGTGGACGCCGGCCACACCGACATCGTACAGCCGCTCGGCGCGGCAGCCATTGAATTCAACTGTGAGCGCCGCCTCCTCAGCCACGGGAATGTCGGCGGTGCCGCCGGTGGCGACGACGATGTGCGACTGCCCGTTCTCCGAAGCGCGCATCGGCTCGCCGGCGACGACAACGCGCCCCGGCGGATGGTAACGTGCTTCCGGCCACCGTGAGAGAATAGCGTTCGCGTGAGCTTCGCCGGCGCGGGTGGCCATGGCACGGCTTTCGCGCGCAGCAATGTGGCTGAAGATTTCGGCGGCCTGCTCCGGCGTCTTGCCCTCACAGAACACAACCTCCGGCACGCCCTTGCGCAGCGTGCGATGATGGTCGATCCGAGCGTACCCGAGATTCTCGTAAGGCCAGTCGCGCAGACGGGCCAGGGCTTCGGCTGCCGCCACTTGTCCGCCACTCACGGCGTTCAGCAATTGCTGGAGTTCCGATTCGTTCATCGCCGCGCCTCGTTCAGGCTGCCCATGCGATAGCCGTCGAGGTCGATCGTCACGTAGGTGTAGCCGAGTTCGTGCAGCGCCTTCGCAATGATCTCGCGGTGAGTCACGAGCGTGGCGAGATCGCCGGCCTCTACCTCGATACGTGCCAGCGAGCCGTGGTGCCGCACTCGCACCTGTCGAACGCCGAGGCGGCGGACGGCTTGCTCGGCCCGGTCAATCTGCGCCAGTGCCTCGCGCGCGACTCGCATGCCGTAAGGGATACGCGATGAAAGGCACGCCAGCGAGGGTTTATCCCAGGTGGGCAAGCCGAGGCGGCGGGAGATTTCACGCACCTCGGCTTTGGAAAGGCCAGCCTCGGCCAAAGGACTGCGAACGCCTTGTTCTTCGGCGGCCTGGCGACCCGGGCGGCGGTCGGTGAGGTCGTCGCTGTTGAGGCCGTCGGCCACGTGGGCGATGCCATGCGCGCGGGCGCAGGCGATCAATTCGCCGTATACCTCGGTCTTGCAGAAGTAACACCGAGCCTCGGTATTGGCCTGGTAGTCTGGATCGTCCACCTCGTGCGTCTCGATCGTGGTGAAGTGGGCCCCCAGGCTTCGGGCCAGGGCTTCGGCCTCTTCCAGTTCGCCGGACGGCAGGCTGGGCGAGACCGCCGTCACACCCATCGCGCGCTCGCCGAGCATGTCATGCGCGATCTTGAGCACGAGCGTCGAGTCGACACCGCCGGAATACGCCACCGCGACGCTTCCCAGTTCCGCGATCGCCATCCGCAGGTGAGCCAGTTTCTCATCCACCTGACCCGTGTCAACGACGGTTACCGAGTCGAGTGAGATCAGAGTGGACGGGCGCACGCGGGTCGCAGTCATTGCGGCCTGGCCGGTAACCATCGGTTCTCCTCCGCCCGGCTTTCCCGATGAAAGAAATATTCGGCCAGGGCGGCGACAAGCCCGTCCATGGTATATTCGCGCGCCATCACGTCCACCGGCAAACCGACTTCACGGGCCGTCTGAGCAGTGATCGGGCCGATGCAGGCAATTGCGCATTGCAGATGGCCGATGGCCGATGGCCCTATCAGTGCGACGAAGTTACGCACGGTAGAGGAACTAGTGAAGGTAATCGCATCCACACCGCGTCGGAGTTCGGCAAGCCCATGTGGATCGGGCGCGGCGGGCAGCGTACGGTAGGCGGCGATCTCGTCGACGATTGCGCCGCGCCGCGTGAGTTCAACTGCCAACGCCTCGCGCGCGATGTCCGCCCGCGGCAGGAGAATCCGGCGCCCGCTCACGTCTCCAATGCCGTCGAGAATCCGCTCGGCTACATATTCTTCCGGGATGAACTCGGCGCGCACGCCGCGCTTCTTGAGCGCTCCGGCAGTGGCCGGGCCGATGGCGGCGACATGCAGTGAAGCGTGAAGTGTGGAGCGTAAAGCGTCGAGTCGTCGCCAGAAAGCGACCACGCCGTTGACGCTGGTGAAGATGACCCAGCGATACTGCGACAGGAGGCAGATGGCCTGATCCAGCGCGGTGTGATCTTCCATCGGCGCGATCTCAATCGTCGGGAACAGGATCGGCTGTGCGCCGAGGCTGGCGAGTTTGTCGCACAAGTCGTTGGACTGCGCGCGGGAGCGGGTGACGAGGATGCGTAGGCCAGCGAGAGCGGTCATCTCAGCAACTCCCGCGCGCCCTGCGCGAGGGCTTGCCGAGCCAGTTCTGCCCCAAGCGTTGTGGGGTAGTCCCCTTCGCCGGAAACGCGGATGACTCGCCGGCCATCCGGTGAGGCGACAAGGCCGGTCATGGCGATAATTGATGTCCTATTGCCGATTCTCGACTCGGCAAAGGCCGCGACCGGGGCAGAGCATCCACCGCCGAGGGCTTTCAGAAAAGTTCGTTCGGCAGTCACGGCAGCGCGAGAGGCGTGGTCGTCGAGCGGGGCCAGCAATTGCAGGCCGTCGTCGTCGTCCGCCCGACACTGGACGGCCAGTGCGCCCTGCCCGGGTGCCGGCAACATTACCTCGAACGGCAAATACTCGGCGATGTGTTCGCCGAGGCCCAGCCGGAGGACGCCCGCTGCCGCCAGCACAATGGCGTCGTAATCTCCCCGCAGCGCCTTCCGCACGCGGGTATCCACGTTGCCCCGGAGTGGCAGCACAGTCACATCCGGTCGAGCGGCGAGGAGTTGCGCCGAACGGCGGAGGCTCGAAGTGCCGACTCGCGCGCCATCCGGCAGGCCGGCGAGAGCCGATGCGTCGCGGGCAATGAGCACGTCGCGCGCGTCTTCGCGGGCACAGATTGCGCCAAGCACGAGGCCGGGCGCATCTTCAATCGGGAGATCTTTCAACGAGTGGACGGCCAGATCGATTTCGCCGGAGCGGAGCGCGCATTCCAATTCTTCTGTGAACAGACCCTTGCCGCCGATTTCCGGCAGCGGCTTGTCGAGAACGCGGTCGCCAGTGGTGGTGATGAGTTTGGTCTCGCACCGCAGCTCGGGCCACGCCCAACGGAGGCGCGCAAGCACCCAGTCGGTCTGCCAGCGCGCGAGCGGCGAACCGCGTGTGCCCAGGGTGACAGGTGTGCGAGGCAAATGACGGGCGTCAAGCGCCGAGTGGCGAGCGGAAAGCATATCGATCGGCGATCAGTCTTCAAGCGCAAAGAGATGCCGGACCGCGGCGGCATATTCGGCGGCGCGCCCATTGCCAGCCTCGGCTTTCAGGCGGACCGTTGGCTCGTGCAAGAGTTTGTTGATAAGCGTCTCGGTCAAGGCCTCGATACGCTGTCGCTCGGTCTGGCTGAGATGCGGCAGGCGGCGCAGGGTCTTCTCGACCTCGGCGCGCCGGATGGCGTCGGCTCGGGCGCGCAAGTCGGTGATCACCGGAGCAATTTCAAGGCTTTGCAGCCAGACCATGAAGACTCTGGCTTCTTCGGCGACGATCTCTTCGACTCGCGGAATTTCATGTTCGCGCTCGGCGAGTGCGCCGGTGAGGTGTGTCTGCAGATCGTCAATGTCGTAACAGTAAACATTGGGCAGGCGACTGACCTCAGGGTCAACATCACGCGGCACGGCGATGTCAATGAAGACCAGCGGACGCTCTCTGCGCTGGGCCAGTGCCATGCGGACAAGCTCCGGCGTGACCACCACATGCGGCGCGTCCGTGGAAGTGATGACGACGTCAGCCGCCGCCAGAGCTTCCGCCATTCTTTCGAAGGTAAGCGCCTTTCCGTTCCAGCGTTGGGCCAGTCGAGCAGCTCTCTCATGTGTTCGATTGATCACGGTAATGTAGCTCGCGCCCCTCGCCCGCAGGACTTCTACGGCGAGTTCGGCCATCTCGCCGGCGCCGACGATGAGCAGTTGCATCCGACGAAAATCACTCACGACCGACTCGGCCAATTTGACGGCGATCGAACTCACAGTGGCCGGGTTGCGGCTGATAGCCGTTTCGGTGCGGGCGCGTTTACCGGCGCGGATGGCCGTGCGAAACAACGCAGACAGCGCCGGGCCGGCAGCGCTTTGGCCAAGCGCGGCTTCATAGGCCTCCGCAACCTGACCGAGAATTTGCGGCTCGCCCAGGATCATCGAGTCAAGCCCGGCCGCAACCCGGCCAAGATGCTCAACGGCTTCGATTCCTATGTAGCGATATAGGTGGGCTTCAAACTCGGCCACCGGAAGCCCTTGTGTCTCGGCGAGGAAATCCATGAGCGGCGCGAAGGGCGCGCCTTGCGTGTCGGATTGGGCATCGGATGACGGCTGTTCCTGTGGAACGCAGGCGAACAATTCCAGCCGGTTGCAGGTGGAGAGGATGGCCAGTTCGGCGATGTGCGTCGGGCGCGCGTCCCTCCCGCATCCAAACCGAGCGAGAGCGGCCTTCAAAGCGGGAGGCGGGTAATTGAGTCGTTCGCGGAGTTCAACCGGAGCCGTGCGATGGCTTAGGCCCAGACAGATGATTTGCATTTTTGCTCGTATGAAGGATTATCGCTTCGGCCGATCGTACGTGTCGGCGATGGACAACTGAACCGCGTTAAGGAGAGTGTTGATGCGGCGCAGCAACCGCGTATTTGACTCGGGGCGGACATGGGCGACCTCGGGCAACTGAATAGCAACCTCAACCAGCGTGTCTCGGAAGAAGAGCATAGCCTGTATGGCGTCGACCAGGGGCAATCCTAGCCCGAGCGCATTTTCCGCATGTTCACGCCCAATGGCACGAGCCTCTTCCAGCAGATCGTCACCTCCTTCAGGCAACGAGACGTATTGCAGCATAAGGCCCATCAGCCTCCGCCCCAGCAGTCGCTTGCGCTCGCGGTCGCCCTCGTCAAAAACAGCCAGCCAATGTTCATCGCGGCGGCTGGCAATCTCTTTGCGAGCCTGGCTGAGTGCTTGTTCGGCCCAAATCTTCTCGAAGCCGGCGACGATTTTTAACCGGCGTCGCTCTTCGGCGAAGCGCTCAATATCGGACGCGGCAAAGCGACGGTGACCGCCGGGCGTAACCATGACCTGAATTTCGCCGTTGTCGGCCCAGCGGCGCAGGGTAGTTGGGTGGACGCCCAGACTGTCGGAGGCTTGCTTGAGCGAGAGCCACCGTTCATTTTCTGGCAGGCGATGCGGCGTCTGAGTAGACCCGTTTGCATTCATATATCTCATCAAATCTATCTAAATATAAGTAATTGCGCTAGAATCTACTATCGAACTCAAAAACCGTCAAGTGATTAAGATCATGGCGGCTGCACTCTGTTTGGCACTCCGGCTCGAATTCACGGCATAGGCCTCTCCCGCTTCATAATGGCGAACTTTATGTTCCCGAACGCCACAACATTCGCCGTGCTCACCAACCGGTGGATGCGCCGGAAGTACGGCGGCATTTCGTCCGGCCCGATCTTGCGAAAGCCGAAGCGGGTGTAATACGACTCGAGTTGGCCGCGACACATGAGGTAGAGCGTGCTACTCTCACGCTCGATCAGCGTCCGGCAGATGGCGTTGCCGATCCCCTGCCGCTTGAAGGGGGGGCGCACGGCGATGCTCGCCAACTCGCGGCTGCCGTCGCCGTGCTGTTTCACCTGCCCGACGCCGACGACCTTGCCCTCGCTCTCGGCCACGATGAAATTCGGCCAGCCAAGGCCTCTGGGATTGATCCGGCCTTCGTTGACAATGAAAACGATGATGGGCTGATCGGACTCAGTGGCGGGGCGGAGAGTGAACGACCTCATTCTTCAAGGAACTCCTCGATGACCTCTGCCAGTCTCTCGGGTCGGTGGAGCGGGATGTCGTGAAGCGTATCCTCGAACCAGCGCGTCTGCGACTACGACAGCAGTCTTTCGGCCAGCGCCACGCCCTTGCGTTTGAGCGCGAGAAATTGCTCCGCGCGTTCGTCGCGGGGTTCGGGCGGGATGGATGGCACCATCAGCACCGGACAGCGGACGCGAGGGAAGAGTTCGCCGGGCTTATGCTCGTACAGCGCGCGAGCGATCCGCATGTGCCGATCCAACGCCAAGTGTGGGCGAATCGTGTCGTCGGGCAGGATTTCAAAGTTGGCGAGAATGATGTCAACGATTTGCGGCGTGAGCAGAGTCGGGTCGGGGACGAAGCCGCGCACGCGCTCCACGAAGGCCTCGCGCGTTATTCCGGCCAGAGGCGGTGGGCGCATGATCGCCTCGGCTTTCTCCCACGTCATCTCCGGCAGTGAGCTCATTTCCATCGCCCCGCCGTCCACGAGGACGATCGCGCTGGCCGCGCCAGGGCCGGCGGGCCGCGAGGCGGCGTATTGCAGGGCGACGCTCGCGCCCCACGAGTGGCCGACGAGGGCCGGGCGTTCGAGCGCGAGTGCATCCACGAAGGCGGCAAGGTCGCGCACGATCGTCGGGAAGTCGTAGCCGTCGTCCGGTTTGTCGCTGAGTCCGTGCCCGCGTTGATCGAGCGCGAAGACGCGATAGCGTCGGGCGAGGAGGGGCGCGACCAAATCCCAGATACGCGCGTTCGAGGCGAGGCCGTGCAGGAGCACCATGGGCCGGCTCGACGTGTCGCCGCAATGCCGGTAACGCAAACGCAAATCGTTGACGAAAGCGTAGGAGTCCGTTGGCGAGATCACGTGAGGGAGTTTTACAACAGGATGGGGATTAACGCAAAGGCGGCAAGGCGCAAGGGAGCTTGTAAGCATTGGGGCGACTGCTATAATCCGCCACATGCGCTCTATCCGCCGCGCCGTGCCCTTCGCCGCCTTATTGTTGATCGCTTTTGGCCCGGCGCGCCCGCAGTCTCACATCAAGCATCACGCAACACGCACCGCGTCTGAACTCAAACCCTTCCGCCTCCCCTTCACCTCGCCCGCCGGCCCGGCCACCTGGTATCTCGCTCAGCCATATGGTAACACCGTCGGCGCGTACTTTCAACGCCACGATACTTACCGTTACGGGCAGGGGATTCACTTCGGGGTAGACTTCGCCGCGCCGTGCGGCACGGAGATTGTCGCCATTGGCGACGGCGTGGTGAGCGAAGTGGACAAACTTTCGCACGGCGCTCTGCCGCACAACCTGCTCATCGATCACCCGAACGGCTACACTTCTTTCTACGGCCATCTATTGCGGCGCGCTCAATTGTATCCCGGCCAGCGCGTGACGGCCGGGCAGGTCGTCGCCCTCTCCGGCGATCCGGATGAGACGTGCCACAGCCGGCCGCATCTGCATCTCGAAATCCGCGATCACTCACATACCCGTGCCACCAACCCTGTGACTCTTATTGACGCCGATTGGAACGCGCTGACTTTGGCCGGCCCGTCGGCGCGCGGCTTCGAGCGCGATCTCGACGACCCGCGCCGCTGGCAGTTCCTCGACGATCAGCCTGACATCGTCTTCTCAGGCCGACTGCTCAACGATTACGATTATCCCTGGCCGCCGGAGTGGGGGAGGTAGGAGGTGGGAGGCTAAAAGTGAGAGGTCAGAGTTCGGACATCTGGAACGTCAGGCGGGCTGTATGCGGCGGAGTGTTCGCTGTCGTATTTGCTTGGTTCATTTCCGCATGTGCCACTCCCTCAACGTCAACGGCATTCCCGACCGCCTCCCATCTCCCACCTCTCACTTCCACATCCACTCTCCCTCCTCCAACCTCCGACTTCCGACCTCCAACGTCCACTCCTGCTCCCTCGCTCGCCCGCCTCACCGAACCCGATTGTTGCGTCGAACCATTCTGGTCGCCGGATGGGACGCACATTCTATTCATTGACAGGCCATCTCCCGGCGCGCCGTCGGGCCTCTATGCGATTGATCCGTCACAGCCCGATCTCACTCCCGAATTTTTCCGACCTCGGCCCGGCCTGTACTCCGCCGATATGAACTACGTCGCTTATCCCGAAGGTGAATACGCGACAATCGAACATGTGCCGACGGGCGAACGATGGCAGGTGAATACGAGTGGGAACGCCCCGGCCTTTTCGCCGGACGCGACTCAAATGGTGTGGCAGGTTGGCGGCACGAGAGGCCCCCTGAACAACCGGCGGAACGATCTCTTCGCGGCGAACGTGGACGGCGGCGAGGCGCGCCACGTGGCGACTTTCCTCGGCGGCGGGGTCGCGGCGTGGTTCCCCGACTCGGCGCACCTGCTCGTCATCGCGCGGCCCTCGGACGACACGATCGACCGCGCGATAAGCGTGTTCGATCTGGCCGACGGATCGTCCCGCGAATTGGCCCGCGCCGAGCGCATCGGCGGCGCGCGACTCTCGCGCGGCGGGACGTGGGTCGCCTTTACCATCACCTTCGCGCCGAATCCCGACGACAGCGGTTTGTGGCTGGCGCGGACGGACGGCGGCGAAGTGAAGCAGCTCGATCTTTACGGCGCGTATCGCTGGCGCGATGACGCGCGGCTCTTCGTCATCCCATTCGAGCCGGGCGCGGGAAGCAATGTGCTGTGGGAAGTGGATGCGGCGACCGGCGCGGCGCGGCCCATCACTGATCCGACGGCAACGCCGTTCTTGATCGCCAACGGAGATTGGGCGGTGTCGCCGAACGGCGGGCGGATCGTTTTTCTCAACGCCGCCGATCGCGCGCTGTGGTTGTTGAGTTTGCCGTAGCCGCGAAATTGCTCGCGCCCATGCTATAATCTTCCGCACAGTTGTGCACCTCACGAGGACAAATCCCATGACGATTGCCGACACGGCGAGCGCAGGCCCCAGCCTGACCCTCACCCCCGAACACGAGATGATCCGGCAAACCGCCCGCGACTTTGCCCGGAACGAAATCGCGCCCGTCGCCGCCCACTTCGACGAGACCGGCGACTTTCCCTACGAGACAATCAAAATGATGGGCCAACTCGGCCTGATGGGCATCGAAATCCCCGAAGCTTATGGCGGCGCGGGGCTGGATACGATGGCCTACGTGCTGGCGATGGAAGAAATCTCCAAAGTTGACGCCGCACACGGCACGGTCATGTCCGTGAACAATTCACTGGTCTGCCACGGACTGCTCAAGTTCGGCGCCGAAGCTCAGAAGCGGAAGTACCTAGTTCCCGTCGCCAGCGGCGAGAAAATAGGCGCATACTCACTCACAGAGCCGATGTCGGGATCGGACGCCGGCAACATGCGCTCGCGCGCCGTTCGCAGCGGTGACGGGTACGTGATCGACGGGCGCAAGTCGTGGGTCACTTCCGCGCCGGTAGCGGACATCATCCTGCTCTTCACCATGACCTCGCCGGAGAAGAAGCACAAGGGCATCACGGCCTTCATCGTCGAAACCGACCGGCCCGGCTTCTCGCGCGGCAAGAAGGAGCCGAAACTCGGCATCCGAGCTTCGGCCACGAGCGAGATCGTCTTCGAGAACTATTGTTGTCCGGCCGAGAATCGATTAGGCGAAGAGGGCGAGGGCTTCAAGATCGCCATGACCGTCCTCGACGCCGGGCGCATCGGCATCGCCGCCCAGGCGCTGGGGATCGCCGAAGCGGCTTACGAGGCCAGCGTCGAGTACGCTAAACAACGCGAGGCGTTCGGGCAGAAGATTGGCGAGTTCCAGGGCACCGGGTTCAAGATCGCCGACATGAAAACGCGCATCGAGGCCTCGCGTCTGCTGATCTACAGCGCCGCGCTGGCGAAGGAACGGAGCAAAGCGACCGGCGAACGGTACACGCTGGAGTCGGCGATAGCGAAACTGTATGCCTCCGAGACGGCGATGTTTTGCGCCCACGCGGCCGTGCAGATTCACGGCGGCATGGGCTACAGCAAAGAACTCCCGGTCGAGCGTTATTTCCGCGACGCGAAGATTACCGAGATCTACGAAGGCACCAGCGAGATTCAGCGCATGGTCATCGCGCGGAGCGAGTTGGGGCTGAGGTAAATGGCTCAGGTCGTCATCTATCTTCTGCTGGCAACTGCCGCCGCCGTCGTTCTCGACCTCGTGATCATGCGCTGGGCTGGCCGGCGGCTGCGGCCCGGCAGCGGCGATGAGAGGAACGGAGCGGTGGTGCGCGTGTTCGGCGCATACTCGCCGGTGCTCACCTGGCTGAAATATCGTCGGTTGCCGGCAGAGGCAGCGCCCTCTGTATCACTCGACGCGTCCGCACCTCTTGTCGAAATTGTGCGTCCCTGCGCGGAAGCAGAAAGCCAGAAACCGGAATCTACAAGCCAGCAATGGAGATTCCCCTCCAACCTGGCTCTCGGTGTCGGGCTGACTCTGTTCGGCCTGTATGCCATAGCACGCTATTCGCCCGTCCTGACAACGTTTGACTTTGTGCCGGCGCTCAACGAATGGCTGCGCGTGGATGTGGTCAACCTCGACAACGTGCTCGTCGGCGTGGCGCTCCTGCTCGTCGGCGGCTGGCAGTTTGGGATCGCCGTGCGGGGAATGAGACTCGCCGAGACCGGCCCCGAGGCCGCGCCGCCGCACGGGACGTGGCCGGCCCTCGACCGCGAGCAGCGGCCGCGCTGGCTGAGGCTTGCCGTCTTGAGCGGCCTGCTGTTGGCCTTCCTGCTTTTTCAACTGCGCGGCCTGCAAATTACTCCTCTGCAACTGTGGATTTGGCTGGGGGCCATCGGCCTGCTGGGCCTGGCAGCGTGGCGCTGGGATCGCGCTGGCGGTGTGACCTTGCGGCTTGAGATCGCGCGGGCCGAGATCGTTCTTCTGTTGGCGCTCGTGGTCGGCGGCCTGCTCGTGACGGCGTATCAGTTACAAGACGTGCCCAACATCCTGATGGGCGACGAGGGCGATTTCTTCACTACGGCAAAGTCCATCGCCGCGGGCGAATACCGGCCCTCGCCATTCGACTTCGGCGTCTACTCCTACCCCGTCCTCAGCGGGTACTGGCAAGGCGGTATCCTTTGGCTGTTCGGGCCGACACTGTGGGCGTGGCGCTTCGCCTCAGTGTTGGCCGGCGTGCTGGCAATTGTGCCGCTCTACTGCCTGGGCCGCGAGTTGTTCGGCCGGCGCGTTGCCGTGCTGGCGGCCGGCGCGATGGTGACCGCGCCTTATTTTCTGGCCTTTGCCAGGCTGGGCTACAACAACTCGCAAGCCATCTTCCCGGTCACGCTGAGCGCGTGGTTGTTGTACAGCGGGCTGAAGCGGAAGAGTATGTTCTACGTTTTTCTCGGCGGCGCGGCGGCGGGCTTGGGTTTTCTGACCTACACGGCGGGCCGATTGGCTTTCGTGTTCGCCGCCCTGTACTTCGGCTATGTGTTTCTCGGCAACATTCGCCGTGCGACAATATGGCGCTCACAAGGCGCTCCTGCGCCCTCGTCTCGGAATTCTGGCCTTTGGCCTTCGGCCCTTGGAGTGTTGCCTCTGGCCTTGTTCTTCTTCGCCGGCTGGGCCACGGTTGCCTCGCCACACCTGGTCTATGGCAGTGCGCGCGATCCGAGTTCTCTGCGTTACAAGATGCTCGAAAGTTTGTTCGCTAGCGCCGATACCGCCCGCGCGTTTTACACCGATGATGAGATCTTCTCCATCGCGCCGCCACTGAAGGTGGACGGCCAGGAACTATTCTTCCATCCCGGCATCTACGCGCGTCTGCTCTTGCGCGGTCTCGTGCGCACCCTGCTCGTCTTTTATCATAAAGACTTGGTGACCGAGCACTTCATTGCCTCGCCGCTGGCGGGGCCGGTGGCCGTCGGATTCTACACGCTCGGCCTGGCTCTGCTGATCGCCCGGCTGCGCGAGCGCCGCTTCGCGTTTCTGGCACTGTGGTTCGGCAGCGGCCTCGTCTTGTTCAGTGCCATTAATACCTTTCCGCCACGCCACCAGCATCTTGTGCCGATCATTCCGGTGATGGCGCTGCTCATCGGGCTAGGGCTGGAGGCCGTGACCGGCGCGGTGGCGGCTGTGCTTCCGATACGCCCGCGCCTCCGGTCCGCCATCCATGCGGCACTCCTTGGCTTGGGAATCGCCGCCTCGCCGTGTTGAGCGAGGCTGAGGTGCGAGCCGGCCAAACCCCTCTCCCGATTGCTACAGACCTCGTCGTGTTCTTTGAAGCGGACGAGTCCGGCGCGGTGGCCTCCGCGTTAGCCGAGCAAATGGCGGCCGCCTCGGCGCCGTTGACGTTTTTCAATCGCGAGGGAGTGCCGATTGGCGGCGCAATGGTGAGCGGCCATTTCGCTTTCCCTGAGCCGGCTTCGCTCGTCGGCGGCTTGCGCGAACTGTTGACCTCGCCGGTGATGTGGCTCGTCGGGTTGCTGTTGCTGCTCGCGTTGGCCCTCGCTTTGATTCGCCCTCGTATCACACGCCGCGCCTGGCGCGATCTGTCCGGCGAGTTCGGCGCAAGTTTCGAGCCGGCGGCAGCCCAGCCGACCGAAGCCGAACCCGCGCTCACGCCCGACCACCGTTCTCCCCCATTGCCTGCCCGACCACCCGAGGGCGCCGAACTGGAGGCCGCAGAACCCGCTCTCCAATCGGCGGTAGTCAAGCCTGTCTCCCAACCTGCCGCGGCGCCGCTCCTGCAAGCAATCGCCGATCCTCCTTCTCCGGCCCTCGGTCTCCAAGCGCCGGTGGTGGGCGGTTCGCGTTTCGTCGAAGTGGAGTTCAGAATCCGATTCAATCTCGACGGCGCAACCCGGCTATTGGATTTCGCCTCGCAGCGCGTGCGGCCTCGCACTGCACCCCGCGCTCCGCGCGTCGCTGGTCGGTTGGCTGTCTGGAACTCGGCGCCGGTCGCCAACGCCGGCTGGCCGCTGGCCGCGCTCGTGTTGGCCGTCACAGGGCAATTCGTCGTCAACGGTGGCGATTTCGTCGCGGGAGGCCTGCTGTATCTCGCGGCTGGCGCGATCTTTCTCGTCTGGGCGTTCCGCCGGCCGCCGGCGGCACAGGCCGTGCTGTCCGCCGGGACTCTCGGCCGCCGAGCGGAGATGACATTGTTGTTGCTCGTCGCTGCCATCGCCGTCACCGCGCGCTTCTATAATGCTGGCAACAAGCCCTACGGCCTTGAAGGCGACGAGACCAAGTGGGTCATGCAGTCGTACTTTTCGACCATTCTGGATGTGCCGCGCGGCGACTTCGGGCATCACTTTCAATATCTGCCGGTCAGTTTCTATTTGCAAGGTCTCGCCATGCGCCTGTGGGGGATCAATTTTCTCGCGCCGCGCTATCTCAATGCCCTGTTGAGTGCCCTGTCGGTACTGCTGTTGTATTTCACCGCGCGGCGCGCTATCGGGCCGCCGGTCGCGCTCACCGCTGCCTTCTTGTACGCCGTGTCTTTCACCGCGCTCAGCGCCGGCCGGCAAGCGCTTCATAATACTCACATAGAGTTTTGGGTGCTGTTGGCAGGTTACCTGATCGTCGAGGCCGTCGAGACGCGGCGCTGGGGTGTATTCGCCGCGGCCGGCCTCGCCGCTGCCGTCGGGATGCTGACGTACGAGACGTATTACATGACGCCGATCGTGGCGTTCATATATCTGGCCGTGTGCGCCGCGCGTGACCGGGCGGCGTGGCGCTCTTGGCTGGGGTGGATCGGTACATTTGCACTGCCGATCGCGCTCGTGATGCCGAGCACGGTGGCCTACTATGGCATTCGGCAGGGGTACCATCTGGAACCTTTGCGCGGCGTGGTGGCCGGGTCGGCGCCGGCCGCTGGCTTGCTAGAGTTTTTTGGCGAGCGCCTGGCCGAGAGCACGCAAACCCTGTTCTACCGCATCCGCTGGACCGACTCCCTGCTCAACTGGGAAGGGCCATTCGTCAACCCGTGGCTACTGCCGTTCTTTGTGATCGGACTGCTGCTGGCGGTGTATCATTTCCGTAGGCGCTACTTTCTCTTCTTTGTTCTGTGGTTCGGCCTGCAATACTTCCCCTTTGGCATGTTGGGTGCGCCGTTCCCGCGCGTCTTCTACCCGGCGGCGATGGCAATCTACGTGCTGGCGGCGCTCGGGCTATGTGGTCTCCTGCTCGCCGCGCGCCGCTTCTATCATCGGCTGGATAGCCAGTGGCTCCTGGCTGGTTTCGCTGGCCTCCTGTTATTGCTGGCGTTGTTCGATCTGTACGTCTTCTCGGCCCGCCTGATCGATCCGCAGGATCGGCGCAAGCGGCGCGAACTTTCGGACTTGCTGGCGGCCAGCGTGGAGGCCGCCCCGATGATCTATCTGCCATACCTGTCGTTTGACAACGACGTTGTCCGGCAGGAAGTGAACCTGCTCGAGTTCACGGCGGCCGGCGTGCGCGGCGTCGAGCGCCCGACCGATTACTACACTGTCCTGCCCTTTGATCAACTTCTGCCTCGTTTGTGGGAAGATCGCTCCGCTTTCGCCTCGGCGCGGGTGATCTTCGACAAGACCGAGGTGCTGGATACTGCCGTGCG
>JACQED010000379.1 GCA_016200785.1 Chloroflexota bacterium | reverse complement strand
TCGCGCCTTTCACCCGGCGGCGGAACTCTTGCCAGAATGCGTCGTCGTCGATCTCCGCCGGCACGTCGAGCCGCCATCCGTCAATGCCCTGCTCGATCCAGTGTTGCCCTACGCCCCACAAAAACTCGCGCATCGCGGGCGTTCGGGTGTTGAACTGCGGCAGCGCCGGCAATCCCCACCACGCCGCGTAGTTCGGTTTGTCCTCGCCGTAGGCGTTGAGCGGCCAATCGTAAACGGTGAACCAATCCACGTAGGGCGAGTGCGCGCCCAGTTCAAGCAGGTGGTTGAACTGGTAAAAGCCCCGGCTGGCGTGATTGAAGACACCGTCGAGAACGACTCTCATCCCGCGCCGATGGGCCTCGTCGAGCAGCCGCCGCAGCGCCGCATCGCCTCCAAGGATCGGGTCAACTCTGTAGTAATCGTGCGTGTGGTAGCGATGGTTCGAGGCCGATTGGAAAACAGGATTGAAATAGATCGCGTTGACTCCGAGATCTTGAATGTAGTCGAGATGCTCTATCACGCCGATCAAGTCGCCGCCCTTGTAGCCGTGCGGGGTGGGGGGCGTGTCCCACGCTTCGAGGTTCGCGGGCTTAGGCGCAGCGTCGCTCCGGGCGAAGCGGTCGGGAAAGATCAGATAGAAGACGGAGTCTTTCACCCAGTCGGGGGTTACAATGTTCATGGGATTGCCTCGCAGGTCACGGAGGGGCGAACGGCAATTTAACTGCGAAGACGCCAAGCGCGCAAAGGTTTACTTCGCGTTCTTCGCGTCTTCGCGGTTAGTCCGAGTGGAGATGCCGAGAATTGAACTCGGGTCCGAAAGATTCGACCGCGGATATCTACAAGCGTAGTCGGGCTATTTTGGCGTCACCGGCGGCGCCCCGACCGACAGGGTCGTCCGCCGACCAGCCGATGGGATCGACGATCCCTCTTTCGCGCGTTTATCGGCGTGACACGCGGCACTCCGGCCTTTTTCTCGCCCGCGCCCCGCGACGCCGGAGGGCCTCGGGGGCAGACGCGATCCCGCAGTGGGGATCAGGCTCACCTCCCGCGGGGGTTAGGCCGCGAGCGGGAGAGCCGCATAGTTAGTGCGGTTGGCACTTGTTGGTTGCTCTGATTTATCGAGGTCGGAGCCTCTCGGCTTGCAATCCGGGGCCAGCCTCCTCCGTCGAAGCCTGTCATCCCCATGCGATTCGATTATACCACACTCAAGAATGCCTCCACCACGTGCGGATCAAAGTGCGAACCGGACTGCGATCGAATGTGTTCGCGCACGTTGTCCTCCGGCCAGCCCCGCCGGTAGGGCCGGTCGGAACGCAGCGCGTCCCACACATCTGCGGCCGCAAAGAAGCGCGCCGACGGCGGGATCGACTCGCCCTTAAGCCCACGCGGGCAGCCAGTGCCGTCCCACTTCCGCCAGCAGCCTCTACCTCTTAGAATAGCGATGTCCGCCGCTCAGTGCAATGGAACTGCGGCCACGCAGGGCAAATCAGAACAAATGCCTACTTTGTGCGTGGCGCATGTGTGGCGCGGGGTGGATTGTGTCGGGGGAGGGCATTAGGAGTCACGCGGTTAGCTGTCGGGCACCCGCCCATCAAGCTCCGTCACGCGGATCTTTGCGACGTTCATCGGCACGCCGAACAATTCGGCCAGCTCGGCAGCCGTCGCCGAATTCGTGCCCCGCGGCATGAACGCTTTCGGCATCAGCAGGCATCGCGCAAAGTAATCCGAGGCCTGAGCCCGCCATTGATGTGGAAGCGGGTCGAAGCCGAGCGCACGGCCGCGCGGGCCACCGTACAGCCCGCTGAGCATTTCGCGCGCCGACACGTACCGCTGGCGAGGCGGAGGCAACGCCGGATTGACGAATACGACCCCTTGGCCGTTCAATAGGCGGACATACACCGCCTCGCCATACGGAAGCACCGGACAAAAATCAAGGTCCTGCTCCAAGCCGTGGGGCGGTTGCCTGAGCATCTGCAGGACCGGGACGGGCGGCCGCTTTACTTCGTAGTAGTAAAGGAGACCGAAGGCGATGCTTTCTATCAGCAAATCGAGGCGGGCAGTTGGCAGACGCCCCCTCATCGTAAAGGGCGCGCGAACAGCGGGCTGGCTTGCGCCTCTTGAAGGTCGAGCCACGCCGGCGCCGGCCAGGGGTCGCGCGCCAAGATGATCTCCTGTACCGCGGCGGCGAATTCCGGCAGGGAATCCGCGCGGATCGCCATAACCTGATCTGTCTCGTCCGGCTCGAGATCCATCTCGCGGATCAACTGCGCCCGCCGCCCGTTGAGGACGCCCGTGCAGAAATCGTCGCTGATGACCGCGCGGCCGACCAGCGTGTGCAAGCTACGTGTTGACATGGTGGGCCTCGGAAAAACTAGGAGCCGCCGCCGCCCGTCGGGCCCGCGGCTGCCAGGTTGGGGTTGAACAGCGCAGCCGCCAGCGCGATGGCGAGGGCGAACGCGAGACCGGCCGCGCGTGTGGCAGCCGGGTTGGCCGCTGTCCAGTTGGACAGGCGATAGAAGCCGAGCGCGAGTTTCGAGGTGAGTGACATGGGTAGCCTCCTGATGAATTTGGCTCACCATACCTCGCACTCTATTGGAAAACCTATTGGAGACATAAAGCTACTCGATCAACCGAGCGTAGAGCGCGCGCGACTCGGCTGGCGGGTCAAGCCCGAGTTCGGCGCGGAGTGTCTGCCGGTATCGCTGGTAATGCTCGACCACTTCGTGCCGCCGGCCCATCGCCGCGAGGCAGCGCAGCATGAGACTATGCAAGTCGTCGCGCAGCGGCTCGCGCGCCAGCGCGCGGGCCAGCGTCTGGCGCGCCTCGGCGTAACGGGTGAGGCGCATCAGTTGGTCGGCGGATTCACAGAGAACTTCCACGTAGAGGTCGCAGAGGGCGCGCCGCCGTTCCAATGCCCACTCCACCGGCAGGTCGGCCAGGTAATCCCCGCCGTACAGTTCAATGGCCGCCGCCAGCGAGGCCGCCCGCCTCGGATCGTCGGCCGCAATCGCCAGCGCCTTGCGGGCGCTCCGTTCGAAGCGGTCTGCGTCGTAAGCTATCTCGAGGCCTGGAGACAGGCGGTATTCGCCACGCTCCGCGTGAAACACGACGACATCTCGACCGACGGCTCGGCGCAGGCGGTGGAGCACGCCGTGAAAATTCGCCGTTGCGCGGGCCGACGTTGTGTCAGGCCAGAATATTTCGAGGATGTGTTCCCGGCGGACGGGGGCTGCTTCGACGAAGTAAAGGAAAAGTTCGCGGGCCTGCTGCGACGCCCAGTCGCCGGGAGCAATTTCGGCGCCTTCGCGCAAGACTCGGCTGCCCCCCAGCGCGCGGACTTCGATGGTCGGCGGACGTGATGCCAGGATGGGCTCCGACCGCGCCCGGATGTGCGTGAGCACCGCCTGGGCAGCCTCGGCCCGGCCGATCAGGGCAGTGGCCTTCAGCCCGATGCCTGGCGCGGCCCGCGCACTTTCCAGCAGATCGCGCGCGGCCAGCGCCTCGGCGACGAGCATCTGATCGTAGCCGACCTGCTCGGCCAAGGTGAACGCCTGCCGCAGCGAGGCGAAGGCTTCGGCTTCTCTTCCGCATCGAAATTGAGCGCGGGCCAGGGTGAGCCGACCTTGAGCCAGGTCAACGATGGCCCCCGCCTGTTCGAGTTCGGCGCAAGTTTGATCCAGCAGGGCGAGCGCGTCCTCGACGTGACCCATTTCAAGCAGAATCGCGCCGCGCAAGCACTGAGTGTTCGTCCCGGCCGACTCGGCCTGCGACGACGCGGGCACGAGGTCGGCCCGGCGCAGCCACTCCAGCGCGCCGAGGTAATTCCCCGACCATCGCTCGAGTCGCGCCAAAGCCCGAAAGAGATAGGCCAGGAAACCTATCTCGCCCAGCGACTCGGCCAGCCCGATCGCGCGTCGGTATAATTCAGCCGCCGTGTTTCGGTCGCCCAACTCCGCCAGCAGGTCACCCTGCCCGGCCAGGACGAGGATCTCCGCCGGGCCGGAGCCGGTCTGACGGGCCCGGTCGAGCGCCTCGGTGTAGGTGGCCAGCGCGGCCTCGTACTGGCCGAGCATGTGCTGATCCCACCCGAAGTTATTGAGCGCCATCGCCAGCGGGCCGAGATTGCCTGCCTCACGCCAGATGGCCAGCGCTCGCTGTTGGGCCAACGCCGCCCGCGCGGTCTGGCCGTTGGCTCGCAGGACACGCGCCAAGTCGTGCAGCGTCCAGGCCCAGTCGTACCGCTCTTGAGTTTTCTCAAAGAGAAGAGCCGCACGCTGGAGAAGAACTTCGGCGGACCCGAGATTACCGAGGGCAAAATGGCACAGACCAGCGAAGCGGTCGGCCCTCGCGGAGAGCCCGGTCTCGCCCAGGCGCCGGGCCTGGGGCCCTGCCGCGCCCGCAATCACCAACGCTTCTTCGTATTTGCCCTCCCGATACGACAGGGCACTGCGAATGACTTCGACGGAGACGAGGCCGCGGCTGTCCCCTTGACGTGTGTAGCCGGCCTGAGCC
>JACQED010000027.1 GCA_016200785.1 Chloroflexota bacterium | reverse complement strand
GATAGTAAAAGTTGCCGGGGCCGCCCGCTGTCGCAAGCAGCTGATTAGTGAATTTGTCTAAGGTTTCTCTGTCCCCACTGATCGCCGCCTGTCTGATGGACTCCGTCAATACTTTCTTTTGAATGTAGTCATCCAGCCCTTTCTCCAGCCAGTAGCGGTTTTGGTCCACATTGGTCATTATGCTGTTGAGCTCGTAAAATCCACTCGTAGTGCTAGATGCCCCCCAATTAAGCTCGCCGGATAGAAACACTGAGAGTTTCTGCGCACCACCTGGATCACCGGCCTCGGCTTCCCTTATTGCTTTTCCGAGAACGTTCGCGGTAATATAGCTATCCAGAGCCGGTTTCAGCAGATAGTCGTACTGGTTGACTGCCTGATCCAGCCGGGACAGGTATTCATCGTTAGCCTGGTTGCTGCTGCCATAGTAGCGCATATAGTCGTGAGACAAGTACCCGGCGAGAATGCGGGCCGCTTCGCTATCTCCGGCGTTTGCTCGGTTGATCGCGTCTCCAAGCTTCTGTCTTATCCCCTCATCACTAGTATCCTGGGGCGGCACTCCTCCCGTTTGGTCGGCGTTGGGCTCGTTTTGTAGGTTGGATTCTGTGGGCAAGCCGGTCAGGTCAGGCCGGTTGAAATTGAAGTCGTCCCCGTTGTCGTCCTGGCCGGTAAAACTGCCGTTGCCCTGGTTGGTCAGCTGGATGAGGTCGCCGCCGTTTGTCACCAAGAACATCGACGTACCCGGCGGCAAACTGGCAAGGGCTTGCAGATTTTGAAGCGGGATGTTCGCGACGAGATCGCCGGAATTGGTGTAGAGCTGCTGCTCGCCGGTGTCGTTTTGGACGAAGCCCTGCAGCGATCCGGGCGAACTGTTGCGCCCGCCGGACTCGTCGGACGGGCAGTTGCCGTTCTGGTCGGGCACGCCGTTCGCATCTCTGGGGCACGCGTCGTTGTTGTTGTCCCTGCCGTCGCCGTCGGTGTCTTCGAAGACGCGAGGTTCGTGATCGGACCGCCCGTCGCCGTTGCCGCCCCCGCCGCCGTGACCCTCCAGGCACGACGGCGGATCGCTCTCATGTCCGACACACGCGCCCGGCGGGGCCAGGTGGCTCGCCAGCGCGACGCCGTTCGGCCAGGCGAGTGAGGCCGCCAGCGCGATCAAGGTCAGGCTGAAGAGAATGTTTCGGAAAGTGTGGTGAGACATGGTGAGCTCCTTTGGATTGCGGATTGCAGATGGCAGATGGCAGATGGCTGATTGCCGATTGAGGCTGGTGACTAACTTATGGCTTCATTCCCTTCATCCTTCCTCCTTCCGCCTTCATCCTTCACAATCTCCAACGTCTCCCGCGCGCCCCAACCCCGGCTTTCGTCTATCAGGTCAATGCGTTCAGGCGTCAGGTGAACGACGAGGTAGAGGCCGTCCGCCAGCGCGGTGGGCGTCTCCCCGGTCAGCCATTCTTTCCAGTCCGGCGAGGTGACCGGTTGGGCGATGCCCCGGTATTGCAGCCAGCGCTGGCCGGTGGAGCCATTGGTTTCCTGAATCACCAGCACGGCATGGGGGTTCTGTTGCAGATGATAGCCGGCGTCGGCCCAGCGGGGCAGGAGGCAGTCCACCTCCAGCCCGCGACTGCGATAGCGCACCGGCATGGCCCAGGCCCCCGGCGCTCCGGCGGCGCTGAGGACGCCGGCGCAATGCTGCGAGAGGTGGGCGATCATGCGGGCGCGAAGTTCGTCTAGCAAGAGAGCACTCCTGCCCCGAGCAAGGTCGGGGAGCAGAGATTGGAGATTAGAGATTGCAGGCAGTATGCGGCCAGAAGGCCGGGCCGTCATCGTTAGAAATGATGATTGCCGTGAAAGGGGGTCAGGCGATTCGCAACTCGCGGGCGCGGGCGGCGGCCTGGGTGCGGGAGGCGACGTTCAACTTGCGGAGGATGTTGGCGACGTGGGTGTTGACGGTGGGCCGGCTGATGACGAGTTTCCCGGCGATGGCCCGGTTGCTGTCGCCGGCGGCGACCAGCCGGAGGATTTCGACTTCGCGCGGGGTGAGCGTTTCGCCGGTTTCGGGGATGCGAACCGGCCCGGCTTCGATGGGCGCTCCCAGCCGATCGAGCACGTGGGCGGCAAACGCCGGGTGCGCCCGGCGCTCGACGGCCAAACGCAAGAGCGGCACGACGGTTGCGCCCTCTTTGAAAATCAAACCGGGCGTGCCCTGCCGTTCGCACTCGGCCAGCACGGGGGCCAGTTCGGCCAGCGCCTCGTCGGGCCGATTGCGTTCGAGATACAGCGAGGCCAGCATGAGGCGCGCGCTGCCGAACAGCGCGGCGAGGGGCACGTTCTGCTCAAGCGAGACCGCCCGGCGGAGCGTTCGCTCGGCGTCCAGGTAGCGGCGCTCGGCCCATTCGAGCAGGCCGCGCATCGTCTCGCGCAGCACCGGCGCTTCCGGCGATTCGCGCGGGTTTTCGGCGGAAGCATTCGTTGACGCGGCGAGCATTTCGGCGTAGACCTGACGGGCCTCTTCGAGGCGGCCTTGCTGCCAGCGCGCCCGCCCGATCGGGTAGAGAGGGGTCGCCTTTCTTAGCGTCCGGGTCAGTTCGCTCTGGTCGGTCTGGCGCAGCAGCGAGTCAAACAGGCGGTCGGCAGCAGCGTAGTCGCCGCGGGCGGCATGGGCGATGCCGCCGAAGATGGCCGCGGTCAGGCCCACGAGAGGCGTGCTGCCGGTCTGCTCTATGAGCGCCAGCACGTTCTCACCGAGCCGGATGGCCTCGTCCGGCCGGCCTCGCCAGAAATGGACGAAGACCGCCAATTCGTCGAGGGACAGCCGCAGGGGGCTGGGTTGATCGCCGGCGAGCGGCGCGGCGCGCTGGCAGAAACGCTCAATGCGCTCCAAGCCACCCGGCAGCGCGGCGAAGTCCGGCTTGAGATGGAAAGTCAGCACGATCAGCGCCTCCGGCTCCGGGGCTTCTTCGGCCACGGTCAGCGCGGCCTCAAAGTCGGCGTTGGCCTGTGTCCAGTCGGAGTCGAACAGCCTCAGCCAGGCGCGCAGCATCAGCAATTGTGCCAGGTCGAAACGCGAAAGCGGCAGGGGCAGCGCGCGGCGGATCAACTCGCCGCAACGCCCGAAGTCAGCCTGTAAAAACGCGCCGATCGCCAGGTTCGTCAGGGCGCCGCCCTCTTCCTTCTTTCGCTCGTCGCCGGTCCTCTCGAAATTTTGCCAGATACGTTCCAACAGCGGTTTGGCGGTTTCGATTTCCCCTGTGAGCAGGGCGCAGGCAGCCAACATCACGGTGAGGTCGGGATGCGCCTCACGCGCCGCGGCCGGCAGGGCCAGAATCCATCCGCGCACTGTATCCACCAAACCCTGCATGAGGAACTCTCTGGGCAGCCGCTCAATAGTCTGAGCGGCTTCTTCCCACATCTCTCCTGCCAGGTAGTGGCCGATGGCCCGGTAGGGTAGAGACATTCCGACGGAACGTTTGTACGCCTCGGCAGCGCGGCGATGCAGTTCGATGACGCGATCCGGCAGTTCGCGCTCCAGCCGCTGGCGCAGGAATTGGGCGAAGAGCGCGTGGTAGCGGTAGAAGTGGGAAGTGGGAAGTGCGAAGTGCGAAGTGGATGGCGGAGGGGGCGTAGGAGCGTCTTGCAGACGCGATGGGGCATCAACCGCCACGAGAAAGAGATTGCGGCGGTACAGGTCTTCGAGGATCGCTTCGGCATCGCCCCGGCCGGTCACCGCCTGGCACAGCGGCGGAGTCAGTTCGGACAGGATCGAAGTCTCCAGCAGAAAAGTCCGCACATCGGGCGGCTGGCGATTCAGCACTTCGTCGGCCAGGAAGTCGAAGACGTAGCGGTCGGTTTGCGACAGGTGGCCGATGAACGCGGCGCGGTGGACCGGCGATGGGAAGTGGCCCAGCGAGAGCGCCAAGAGGCGCAGGCCGGCCGCCCAGCCCTCGGTGCGGGATTGGAGCGCGGCGAGGTCGCCGGGCGACAGACCCAAGCGCAAACGGTCGTTGAGCAGGGCCGTCATCTCTTCGGGCGTGAAGCGCAGATCGGCCAGACGTATCTCGGCCAGCTCGCCCCTCGCCCGCAGGCGGGCCAGCGCCAACGGCGGGTCGTGCCGTGTGGCGATCACCAGCCGCATCGACGGCGGCAGGCGTTCGAGCCAGTAATCCAGCGCGGCGTAGATCGCCCGCTCGGTGATCAAATGCAGGTCGTCGAGGATGAGAACATAGAGGTCAGGGGGTAGGGGTTGATGGGACGTAGGAGCGCCTTGCAGGCGCGACAGCAGATCGTTGATCAGCGCGGCGACGACGCGGCGCACGTCCGCGCCGGGATTGGTTTTCAGCAGACTCAGGGCCGCCGCGCCACAATCGGGGTCGAGGCGCTGCAGAGCGGCGATGACGGCGGTGAGAAAGTGGACGGGGTCGTTGTCGGCTTCGTCGAGGGAAAGCCAGGCGGGGGAGGTGCCAAGTGGGAAGTGGGAAGTGTCTAAAGTGCCTAAAGTGAGAAGTGCGGAGTTGTCCACTTTAGACACTTTAGACACTTTAGACACTTCAGGCACTTCAGGCACTTTAGACACTTCAAGCGCGAGCGCAGCGAGCAGCGTGGTCTTGCCGTAACCGGGCGGGGCGGAGAGGATGGTCAGCGGGCGCGCGGCCACCGCGTCGCGCAGCGCGGCCAGCAGTCGCGGGCGAGGGATGATGTCGTCGCGCAATCGGGGCGGGTGAAGTTTGGTTTGGGCTAACCAGTCGGGTGGCGGGTCGCGGGCGAATCGCGCTTCCATTCTCAATCCATTTCCTGACGGCTATAGTATAATCTTCTCCATGCCCACCGCCACCCGGCACGTCGGCCTGAACGCGCACCTGCTGTCGGGCCGGGCGAACTATCGCAGTGCCGGTATTCACCACTATCTCCACAATCTCCTCCAGCACTTGCCCGCCGCCGCACCGGACATGCAATTGACGATCTTCGTCGGCGAGGGCGACGCGCCCGCCGGCGCCAACGTGACCGTGCGCCGTTCACGCTGGCCGACCGGCCAGCCGCCGGTTCGCATCGCCTGGGAACAGATCGCGCTGCCGTGGGCCCTCGCCGGAGAGCGGATCGATCTATTGCATTCTCTCGCCTTCGTGTCGCCGCTGATCCAGACGTGCCCGACCGTCGTCACCGTCTACGATCTGTCCTTCGTCAATCGCCCGCAGAATTTTCGCGCTTTCAACCGCGCTTATCTGCGCGGGCTGACCGGCCTCTCGTGCCGCCGGGCGCGGAGGGTAATCGCCATTTCGCACAGCACCAAGCGCGATCTCATCGCCGGCTACGGACTGCCGGAAGATCGCGTGACGGTCGTATATCCGGGGGCAGAGCCGGAGTTTCGCCGCCTGCCGAAGAAGTCCGTCGAGACCTTCCGCGCGGCCCAGGGGCTGCCGGAGGATTTTGTGCTTTACCTCGGCACGCTGGAGCCGCGCAAGAACGTGGATGTGCTGGTGCGGGCGTTTGCCAGCGTGAAACCGCGCGGCGTGAAACTCGTCCTGGCCGGCGCGCCCGGCTGGCACGTCGAAGAAATCTCTCGCGCCATTGAAGAAGCCGGCGTGTCGGACGACGTGATTCTTCCCGGCTATGTCTCGGCGGAGGAAAAGCCGCTGTGGTACAACGCGGCGCAGATATTCGTCTACCCTTCAGAGTACGAGGGCTTCGGCCTGCCGGTGCTTGAAGCGCTGGCGTGCGGCAGGCCGGTCATCACCACCAACGCCTCTTCACTGCCGGAAGTCGCCGGCGACGCCGCGTGGCTCGTCCCGCCGCGCAACACGCAGGCGCTGGCGGGCGCGTTGAACGATTTGCTCGCAGAACCGGCGCGGCAGACCGATCTCGCCGCGCGCGGCCCGGCACAGGCCGGGAAATTTTCCTGGCCCGCCGCCGCCGAACGCACGGCCGCCGTCTATCGGCGCGCATTGCGCGGCGCGTAAGGGACTCCGATCGTGGCCGACAAAGTTCATCCCCAAGAGATCACCTGATGCGTCCTCGCCAACGGCTGTTACGTTGGTCCGCCGTCGTCGTTGACATCGCGCTGATCAACATTGCCTTCGTCCTCGCCTACTACATTCGCTACCGATACCAGTGGTTCTGGCAAAGCGATCCGGTCTCCGACAATCCTTTGTCGGCGTACTGGCCCTTCGAGCTCCTGCTGACCGGCGTTCTGCTCTTCGCGTTTCGCGCCGACGGAGTCTACGAGGCCAGGCGCGGGCAATCGTGGTTGGACGAGATGTACCGCATCGGCAACGGGCTGACCACGGCCATCTTCATTCTTTGGGCCATCACCTTTGCGACGCGGCCGTTGGTGTATTCGCGGCTGATGTTCGGTTACGCGGCGATTTTGATCGCCGCCTTCCTGGGAGCGGCCCGCATCGCGCGCCGACTCGCCGAAGATAGACTCAGGGCGCGCGGCCTATACCTCGACCAGACGCTCATCGTCGGCGCGGGCGAGGTGGGCCGGGCAGTGATGCGCACCATCGTCGCCCGCCCCGAATTAGGCTACCGCGTGGTGGGGTTCATGGACGACGATCCGGCCAAGAGCAGCACTGCCATCGGGCCGTTCAAGGCGCTTGGCGGGCTCGAGAACTTTGAAAGGATTTTGCGCGGCGAGCAGGTGGCAGAAGTCATCATCACCCTGCCGTGGACAGCCCAGCAGAAGATTCTCGATCTGGTGCGCGCCTGCGAACGGCTCGGCGTCCGCGCCCGCGTGGTGCCCGACCTGTTTCAACTCAGCCTCAGCCGCGTTGACATTGACGACCTCGGCGGCATCCCGCTTATCGGAATCAAAGAGGCGACGATTTCGCCGTGGGGACGGCGCGCGAAGCGCGCCCTCGATCTGGCGATTGCGCTTTTTGGCCTCATCCCGGCCGCGCTGATCGGGATAGCGATCGCGATCGCCGTCAAGCTCGAGTCTCCAGGCCCGATCCTGTTTCGGCAAAAGCGCATCGGGATGGGCGGCAAGCCCTTCTCCATCACCAAATTTCGTTCGATGAAGGCCGGGGCGGAAGAGGCACAGGCGGCGCTGGCGGCGCACAACGAGGCCACCGCGCCTCTTTTCAAAATCCGCGACGATCCGCGCCTGACGCGCCTCGGCGGATTCCTACGAAAATCGAGCCTCGACGAACTGCCGCAACTGATCAACGTTCTTCGCGGCGAAATGAGTCTCGTCGGTCCCCGGCCCAATCTGCCGTCGGAGGTCGAGCAGTATCAGCCGTGGCAAGTCCAGCGCCTCGAAGTTCCGCCGGGCATCACCGGGCTGTGGCAGGTTTCCGGCCGGAGCGATCTATCCTTCGACGAAATGTGCCTCTTGGACATTTACTACATTGAGAATTGGTCGCTGAAACTGGACTTGATGATTTTGCTTCGCACCGTCCCGAGGGTACTGTGGGGAAACGGAGCATATTGATATTGACAGTCAGAAAAAACCGTGATATGCTCCCGCCAAGTTGTGGCACGAGGTCCGTCATTCATCGGTTGAGTAATCTCAATACCGCCAGCGGGTAATCTACCGCCTGGCGGCTTTTTGTTGGGATCGCTCGACCGGGGAAAACGCCGGGCGGACTGGCGGCCGTAAGTGCGCCCCGTTGTAGCGCCTCGCGCAGTGTGGCGCGACTCGCGGAGCGTGGCGCGAAACAAAGGGTATGGAGGACCCGTTATCATGTCAGGCACTCGCACTTCTGGAACCGTCAAGTGGTTCAGCCGCGTCAAGGGCTACGGCTTCATCTCGCCCGACGGCGGGGAGAAGGACGTGTTCGTCCATTACTCCGCCATCCAGGGTGAGGGTTACCGCAACCTCGACGAAGGCCAGCGCGTGGAGTTCACCATCGAAGACACGCCGAAAGGCCCGCAGGCAGTGGATGTGGTCGCCATGGCCAAAGCCGAACCCGCCGAGTAATTCCATCCCCCTTCCAAGAATCCAAAAAGCCCCGATCCCGCGTCGGGGCTTTTTGCTTCCCCCTTGACATCCCCTCGCCTCTCAGCGACAATCCGCCCCACTTTTGCGAGGGTGCGAGAGGAGAACTCACTTGGGCCGAATGATCAATACTGATGGGGTGGGGAAGAAGCGCGACCAGTTGTGCCGCGCCGTCGTGCTCGCCGTGCGCGGGCTGGCCGCCAAAGGCGCGGTTGACGACGAGGCGCGCGATATGGCGGCCTTCATCGCCATCGCCCTCGGCGATATTCACGAGACCATTGACGTGACGGTGGCGGCGTGGGAGAAGCGCGATTACTGGATCAAGGCCGATCAGTTTCGCATGCAGTGGGGGTGGTCCGAGAAGATGTCGGGTCAGGTCAGACAAGCCGTCCTGCTCAACGATTGGGGTGAACTGGCGGTGTTATTGCCGGAGATCGGCACGCGCCTCGGCAATGTCAAACTCCCGAAGCGCAAGGCACTCGGCGAGCCGTGGAATGGGGCGTTGGCGGAATTGAAGCGCAGGAAGACTTAAACGCAAAGCAGCGAAGACCGCGAAGAGTTTTCTTTCTTGGCGAACTTGGCGACTTCGCGGTTCAAAATCCTACGGCCTCCCTAACGCGGCCTTCAGACGGTCAATCGGCTCAACCGGCGTCGGGTCGGCGCTGTAGGCCATGGCGAGGTAATAACTCGTGTAGTCGCCGAAGTGCAGGCAGGTGAGCATTTGGGCCAGCGGCGACTCGCCCTGCGCCTCAATCGCGTCGGTGTTGAAGCCCTGCGTCATGTATAGTTCTTTCGTCGCCGTGTGCCGCGCCGCGTTCTTTGGATGATCGAACTTGCTTCGCAGGAACAGCACCATGTATTTGCCGATGAGCGCCTCTGGGTGGTACGTGCCGACGACCGAGTTGTGATCGACTTCCGGCAACTCCTCCCACTGCGCCCACGCTTTTGAATTCTCGTTGATCTGCCCCTTCCAGCGCCGCGCTACGGGCGCGAGATAACCCGAGCCGAAGACCGCCACGTAACGATCCATCAATTGCCCGGCCATCCGCTTGGCCGGATTATTCACTACCGGCACATCGGCGTGGAGCAGCTTCTGTTGTTCGCGCATCGCTTTGGCGGCCTCGGCCACATCTGCGGACTTGTCGGAGAGGAAGGCGGCGCGGCAAAGCAAGGCGAGCGGCAACATAAATCCGTAGCCGATGCCTGCGCGGGGTTGTGAGAGGTAGTCAAACGTCCACAGTGACGCATTGAACCTACGCGCCAGGTCGGCCAATCTTCCGCCGCGCGTGATGGCGAGCAGTTGCGTATTGCGCGCGGCGGCGGCTTCGAACGCGGTCAGCGTCTCCTCGGTGTTGCCGGAGAATGAACTGCCGATGACGAGGTATCTCTCCCCGGCGACGAACGCCGGCAGTTCGTAATCGCGCAAGATCTGGATCGGGATGCGGCACTCCGGCGCGGCCAACGCCGCCAGGAGCGCCCCGCCCATCGCCGACCCGCCCATGCCGCAGACGACGATCGTCTCGGCGCGCGAGAACGAGTCGCGCAATTCCATTTTCTGTCCCAACTCCCACGCCGCCTCAATTTGATCTGGCAGTCGGTCAATGTGGCCGAGCATGTCGCCGGCGTCGGTGCGTTTGAAGTGATCGAGATCGTCGAGATTCATGGGGTCTCCATATTGCGTATGGCTGACAGCAACTCGCGTATCGCCTGTTGCCTCCGCCAGCTGCGACCTGCGATCCGCGATGGGCCATACGTTACCTGCGATTATAGTATACTTTGGCCCTGCCCATGAAACACACAGCATGTATCGCGTGTCTCGCATCACGGAGCCCCTATGCCTGATCTCAAGTTCGAACAAATCACGCCTCACATCTTCAAACTCGACCTGCCGCTGTTTGGCAGGCGTTTGATGGTCGGCGTGTGGCTGGTCCAACACAGTAGCGGTTGGATGGTTGTAGACGCCGGGTTTGCCGGCGTCGAAGAGTTGATCGTCAACCAGATTCTCGCCTTTACGGGCGGAAAGCCGCCCACTCGACTCATTCTGACGCACGGCCACGGCGATCACGGTGGAGCGGCAGAGGCGATGGTGGATCGGTGGGGGCTTGCCGGTTGCGGCGGGCCGCGCCGAGATTCCATACATCCTCGGCCCCGCGCCGTATCGCCGCATCGAGCCGAACTGGTGGGGCTATCGCCTCTTGCAATTGTCCGGCCCGTCGCTCATCGGGCGCAATGTGCAGTTGCCGCTGGATGAGGGAATGGTGGTGGACGGGATGGAGGTGTATCACGTCCCCGGTCACGCGCCTGGCATGGTCGCCCTTCTGCATCGCGCCGACCGGGCGCTGATCTGCGCCGACGTATTTATGAACTCGGGCGGCAAGCTCAGCGAACCGATCGCGGTCTTCACCAACGATCCCGCCGGGAATCGCCAGTCCATGCGAAAAGTCGCCGGACTGGACTTCGATCACCTGCTGGTAAGCCACGGCCCGCCGATCATGGGCGAGGGCAAAGCGCGGGCGCAGGCGTTCGTGGCGAAATTGCGAGGATAAGAAAAGTCACCACCAGGCCACGAGGGCGCAAAGAGCACGAAGAAAAACCTCGCCACGGCCTACGGGCATCTGAAGTTTGCGGCCTCACCACGCGCAACTTCGCGGACGGGTTCATCACGATCCGCCGTTTGAAAGGATCGCTTAAGACCACACATCCGCTGTTCGAGTCCGACAATCCACTTCTGGATGAAAAGCAGGCCGTGACCGAGTGGCAAGCAGCCGTCGCGCCCGGCGCGTGGCCGTGCAACGTCCTGAGCAATCACGACCTCGTCCGGCACGTGACGCGCCACGGCGAAGGGCTGCACGCCGACGGCCGCGCCAAAGTCGCCGCCGCGCTCGTGCTCACCCTGCGCGGCACACCGTTTCTGTACTACGGCGAGGAACTTGCCATGCGAAGCGGGCATATTCCGCGACGGGACATCGTCGATCCGCCGGGTAAGCGATATTGGCCGTTCTATCGAGGGCGCGACAATGCGCGCACGCCAATGCAGTGGGATGGGTCGCGCAACGCCGGGTTCACCCACGGCAAGCCCTGGCTTCCGGTTGGGTCGTCGTATCGCAAAATCAATGTTGCCTCCGAGAGGGAAGACCCGCGCTCCGTCCTCAACTTCTATCGCGGGCTGCTTCGTCTGCGTCGAACCTCGCCCGCTTTGCGGCGCGGATCGTACCGCTGGCTGGTCAAGAGGCCGGTGGAAGGCCTCGCGTATCTCCGCGAAACGCCGGAGCAGGCGATGCTCGTCCTATTGAATTTCTATAGCTGGTCGATCAGTCTGCAGTTCGACGCGCCTTTGCCGACTGACAAATGGCGCGTGTGCCTCAGCAACGCCGGCGCGGAGGGTGAACGGACGGTGGGCGATCTCGTAAGTCTTGCGCCATGTGAGGTTGTGATACTGGAGGCAGTGAGGTAACTACGGCAGTTCGTTCAACTTGAAGTTATCCACCTTCGGCACGACGAGCCGATCGGCCGGGTTGGCCGGCACGGCCGAGCGCATCCACAGTCCCGCGCCGCCCGAAGTTGGCCCATCGGCGTAGACGATCGAAAACACCGCCGCGCCGTCGAGATAGACAGTGTAGATCGCGCCAGAGGCCTCCAGCCGCACGACGTGTGATGTGTTGAAGTCAGTCCCCGTCAATCTGGCGCCGGGCAGGGCAGTCCATTGCCCGGTTGCGTCGCGGCTGGCAAGCGTGAGCGCATGCCGTTCGACCACCAGCCCCACACCGCTCCCATCCGGCTGAACGCGCACCATCAGCGCCGTCGCCGAATTCCCCTCGGGCAGGAGGCCAACATCGGAGACGTCGAAAAGATCGGTCACCGCCGCCTCGACGCCGACCTTCGACCACTGCCCGTCGCCGACCAGAATCATTCCCGTCGAGATTCCGTCGGGGCGCAGCCGCGTAAGGGTCAACTGCCTCTTGGCCATCCCCCAGTTCCCGGAATCGATTCTCCACTCGGGGCGCAGGCCGAGGTCGAAGTCGTCGGCGAAGATCGACGGGAAACCGGGCGGCGTTGGCGCAGGGGTGGGAGCCACCAGCGGGTTGACGGCCACGTGTTCGATCTCCGGCGCGACCTGCACGACCGCGCCAGCGCCGAGAGCCGAACGGAACCACACGCCGGCCTGCCCTTCGGGCGAGTCGTGATACGTCACCGAGGTGACTTCGTTGTCGCGCACGTACGCCGTGTAGCGGTCGCCGACGGCCTCCACTCGCACCGGAGCGCCGGCGTCGAAGATCAATCCCTCGTCAACGCGTGTGCCGGCGAGCAGTGTCCATGTCCCCGAAGGATCGAGGACGGCAAACTGCAATGCGGTGCGTTCGACCACCAGCCCCAGCCCACTGCCGTCGGGCGCGCTGTGGATCAGGATCGCGGCGGCTGAGTCCCCCGGCGCGAGGAAGCGTGTCACGTCGGAGCCGGCAACTCTCTGCACCTGCGCGTCGATTGACACGTCGCCCCACTGGGCATCGCCGATCAGGGCGAGGCCTTCGTTCACTTCGCCCGCGGCTATCTCGGTCAGCGTCAGCCGCCCGAGCGCGACGCCGACCTTGCCTTTCACCACCGTCCACTCTGCGCCGAGTCTCCGGTTGAAGCTGTCAACGAATGGCCGCGTCGGAGTCGGCGGGAGGGTGGGCGTGAGGGTCGGCGTGAAGGTGGGCGTTGAAGTCGGCGTCTGCGTCGGGGTGGCGCTCGGCGTCGGCGTGAGAGTGGGCGTCGCGGTGGGCGCAGCGGTCACGGTCGGCGTTGTCTCTCTCGTCGCGGCGAGGGTCGCGGCGGCGATGGCCTGCTGAGTATTATTCGCGACACGAGTCACTTCGCCGCTGATCAGCACGAGGCTGAACGCGCCGATGACGATCGAGCCGACGACGAGCATCGCCAAAGCCAATCCGGGGCGCGAGCGACGCGGCATCGAGGTGGCGGGATGCGCCACCGGCTCCGGTTCCGGCTCCGGCGCGGCCGGCCGGGGCGTGGGCATGCCGATCGTGGCCCGCGTCAAATTGGGCGTCGGGGTCGGCGTCGGGACTTTCAGCATCGGCGTGCGATCGACCGGCGTGATCGGAGGCATGGGGATCAGAGTCTGCCCGAGGGCTCGCGAGAGATCGGCGGCCATGTCGCCGGCGGTCGCGTAACGATCGCCGGGGTTCTTCGCCAGAGTCCTCAGCACCACGGCGTCCACGGGGGCGGGCAGTTCGTTGCGCAAAGTGCGCGGCGGCGGCGGCGCGTTGCTGATGTGCTCGAAGATCAATTTGGCCGGCGTGTCGCCGCGAAAAGGCGTCTGGCCGGTCAGCATTTCGTAGAGGATGATGCCCAGCGAATAGATGTCGGCTTTGCTGCCGGCTTTGTCACTGCGGGCTTGCTCGGGCGACATGTAGGCCGGCGTGCCGGTGATTGTGCCAGAGGCCGTGCGCGTGGCCGTGTTCACAATACGCGCGAGGCCGAAGTCGGTCAGCACGGGCGTCACGTCGTCGGGCAGTGCCTTGGGCGGGCGCGAGATGGGCCGGCCGCTTTCGGATCGAAGCATCACGTTGGCCGGCTTGATGTCACGATGGACGATGCCGCGCGCGTGAGCGTAATCGAGGGCCGAGGCCAGCGCGGTGACGAAACGCGCCACGACGGGCAGGGGCAAGCGGCCGCCGCGCGCGTCCAGAACGTAAAGATACTCCGCCAGCGTGGGGCCGTCGATGACCTCCATCACGATGTACGGTTGATCGCCGGCGATGTCGAAGTCGAAGACCTGCACAATGTGCGGGTGGCGCAAAGCCGCTACGCTCTGCGCTTCGGCGCGGAAGCGTTCGCTGAGAGTCGGGTCTTCGGACAGGTAACGATGGAGTATCTTGACCGCCACGGGGCGGTTGAGGGTGGTGTGCTTGCCCCGATACACCTCGGCCATGCCGCCCCGGTCGATTAGACTTTCGATTTGGACTTTGCCGAGCGTGCGGCCGATCCAATCCGTCACAGGAGAACACTCCGAGGAAGCGTGACGTGTGTGAAGCCGGTCGGGAGGGGAGCTGAACTTGTATGAAGAGCGGCAGGCTGGCTCATGGTAGGGGTGGGATAATAGTCCTATCACGCACGTTTGTCAAAACAGGGCTGTCCGTTGAAGCCAGCACCGATCCGTCCTATAATACTTTCCGAAGGAGAACAACGTTCCGCCCGTGAAGGATCATCCGACGATCTCCGCACCGCCCTACGATCCAAACTATTCACCTCGGGTGGCATGGTTGCCGCGCTGGGGACTGCAACTTTCCGAACGCCGCGCCCTGTTGTTCGCCGGCGATGTGATGGCGGCGGGCCTGGCCGTCGCCTCCGCGCTCGCGCTGTGGACGGCGACCTCCAGCACGCCCACGACTTTCCGGCTAGCTCTTGCCCAATCGCGACTCTACTGGCTGGCGCTGGCGCCTTTCTGGTTATTACTGAACGCTCGGCTGTACGATCTGCGTGCGGCGGCCTCGCCCCTCGCAACACTGCGCAGCCTGCTGATCTCGGTCAGCGTTGCGCTCGGCCTCTACCTGGCGGCGTATTTCTACGCGCCGCCGAGCTCTCTGCTCCGGCTGGTCGTCTTCTACTTCATCCTCACGGCGTTCGGCTTCGACCTCGCCTGGCGGCTGATGTACATTGCCGTGCTCACCTCGCGCACGTTTCGGCGGCGCGTGTTGATCGTCGGCGCGGGCTGGGCCGGCGAAGCGATGGCGCAGGCTCTACGGGAGTCGGCGGCGGAGCACTACGCCCTCGCCGGGCTGATCGACGACGATCCGACAAAGCACGGGCAGGTCATCGCGGGCGCGCCGGTGATCGGCGGCCATGAGAGATTGCTGGAAGCGATCCGCGCGCGACACGTCTCCGAGATCGTGCTCGCGATCACGGGCGAGTTGCGCGGCGAGATGTTCCGAGCTTTGCTCGAATGCCAGGAGCAGGGCGTTGACATCGTCCGTATGTCCGTTCTGTACGAGGAGATCTTGGGCCGTGTGCCGATCGAGCACTTGCAGGCCGACTGGCTGATCACGTCACTGCCGGAGTCGATGCAGTTCAACAATCTGACGCGTGTCGTCAAGAGGCTGATCGATCTGGCGGGCGCGCTCTCGGGACTGATGGCTCTGGCTTTAATGCTTCCCGGCGTGGCGATTGCCGCCCGCCTCACCTCGCCCGGGCCGATCTTCTACCGGCAGACTCGCACCGGGCGCGGCGGCAAGCCCTTTACCGCGATCAAGTTTCGCACGATGGCGCCGGATGCCGAGGCTGACGGTTTGCCGCGCTGGGCCGCGCCCGAAGATCCGCGCGTGACGGGACTGGGCCGATTCTTGCGGCGCATGCGGCTGGACGAACTGCCACAATGCCTTAACGTTTTGCGCGGCGAGATGAGTCTGGTGGGGCCGCGTCCCGAGCGGCCTGAGTTCATCGCCCAGCTGGAGAAACAGATCCCGTTTTATCGCGCGCGATTGCTGGTCAAGCCTGGCATCACCGGCTGGGCGCAGATCAACTACGGCTACGGCGCGTCGGTCGAGGATGCGGCGATCAAACTGCAATACGACCTCTATTACCTCAAGCATCAATCGTCGTGGCTCGATCTGATCATCCTCGCGCGCACTTTGGCCGTTATTCTTGGATTCAAGGGACGGTGAGGGCTGTGGTAGAATTCTCAAGATGACGGCCGGAAAGCCGCTAGCGGCCCCGGCGCTGATCCTCGCTGCCGCTTTTGCGTTCGACTTCCTGCGCGCGCTCATCGTGCCGCCCGGCATCTGGAACATCGACGAGGCCTACCACTTCGTAGACGCGATCAATGCCGCGCGCTGGCTTCCGTTCGAGATGCGCGCGGCATTCGGCCAGGCCGGTCAGCCGCCAGAGCGGATACTTGGCGGCACCGTGATGGACCCCGATCTGCTCTTCCATTGGAGCGGCGGTCTGCCGTTTCGCGGCACAACCTACTATCTCTACCAGGCCGTCCCGCAACTGTTCCTCGACGGCGCTCCCGACTCGACCCGTTTGCTCGTCGCTCGCCTGGCGTCTATCGCTCTGCACCTTCTGACAATCGCTTTCACTTATCACATCGCGCGCCGACTGTTTCCATCGGAGCGTTGGCCGGCGATCGCCGGTGCGGCGCTGGCCGCATTCGTGCCGAGTTACAGCGACATGATGAGCGGCGTCAACGTAGACGGGGGCGCGGCGGCTGTCGGGGCGATGTTCATCGCCGCCCTGGCGGGAGTCATTCGCGGCGGCAGCCGCTGGGGAACGTGGACATTGTTCGCGTGCGGCGTGCTTTTAGGATTGGGTCTCAAGGAGACATTCCTGCCGCTGTTCGCGGTGGCCGCATTCTCGTTCTGGCTTATGGCCGAGCGGCGTGTGCGGGTAGTGGCGGCGGTCTCGAGTCTCGCGCTGATGATCGGCGCGCTCCTCTGGCTTCGCCCGTTCACGGAAGGTGGCGCCGCCTACTGGTTCGACGCTCGTTGGGAATACGGTCACGACGCCGCGCTCGTCTCGCGGGCCGAGACCCAGACGCCGTTGGGAAAATACGCTCTGCGCGTCTCGCCGCGAGAATTCTCCGATGGCGTTCTGCAATATCTGCCCGAGACTCGCGTCGCCGAACTTCGAGGCCGGACGGTGACTTGGGGCGTTTGGCTTCGCGCCTCCAGTCCGGCGGTGGTTGCCCGACCCACGCTGGCCAATCAAGTGAAACCGGGAGCGCCAAAGATGATGGTGGGCAGGGCGTGGGAGTTTCACGCCTTCACGACTAGAGTTGATGCCGGTGCGCAACACCTCGCACTAATTCTCGGATCGCCTGAGGACGGCGGAACGGTGGAGTACGATGGGGCAGTGGTGGCGGCGGACGATTATTCACTCGGTGCGCCGCCGATATTTTCGGATGCGAGCGCGACCCGCGGGGAATGGGGCGGGCGGCCGTTCGTCAATCTGCTTTTGAATCCATCGGCCGAGGCAAGTTGGCCGCAGGTCAGGCAGGCATACAACTTGCGCCCGTGGAATTTAAACACGAGATTGAACGCCCTGCTGGCGTGGCGCAGAACGCTCCCGGCGTTCGCGGGCCTCGGGCGCTGGCTGGTGGCGAACTACTGGTCGGCGTTCGGCGGACTCGTGCCCGGCCTCTCGCCTCGGCAGTTGATCCCGTTCGCGCTCCTGACGGCGTGGGCCGGCTTCGGGCTGACGCTTGTAGGTTTGGAGATTTTCTTTCGCCCGATGACTGTGAATAACGCGGCGCGGCGCGGCGCCCTCATGCTGCTGGCCGCCGCATTCGCGACGTGGCTGATCGTCCTCTACCGCACCGATATGACGCCGAACACGGCAAACGTGATCCAGTGGTCGGTGTCGCGCCACGCCGCAGCTGGGCTGGCGGCGACGGCTCTGCTCCTGGCCCTGGGCATACTGCGACCTTTGAACCCACGCGCGCGCCGCTGGATGACTGCGGCGCTGATCCTTGTCCTTTTCGCGGCCAACATCTGGATACTACTCGGCGTGCAGATTCCCTACTATAACTGCCCGACTGTGCCGACCGATTGTTTGCCGACGGTGCATTGACGGTTGGACAAATCATCACCTGGAAGTTATAATCACACTCGCAAGCCAAGCCGCGGCGGCCAGAATTGGGGCCGCTTTTTGTTGCGCCCACATTCCCCTCTCTCCCGTCGCGCGCAGTTCCGCGACGGGAGAGAGGCCGGGGGTGAGGGCCAAAGGATTGTAACCATGCGAGCATTGATTACCGGCGGCGCAGGGTTCATCGGCAGTCACCTGGCCGAAGCCCTGCTCGAGCGGGGCGACCACGTGACCGTCGTGGACGATCTCTCAACCGGCCGCTTCGAGAACGTCGAGCATCTCACCGCCAACCCGCGCTTTCAGGCGGTCGTCGAGACCATCATGAATGAGACGGTGATGGATCGGCTGGTGAGCGAGTGCGACATCCTTTACCACCTCGCCGCCGCCGTCGGCGTAGAGTTGATCGTCAAATCGCCGGTGCACACCATCGAGACCAACGTGATGGGCACCGAGATCGTTCTGCGCACCGCGCGGCGCTATCGCAAAAAGGTGCTTATCGCCTCGACGTCCGAGATCTATGGCAAGTCGGAGGACACGCCGTACAAAGAAGACGACGACCGTTTGCTCGGCCCGACGACTCGCTCGCGCTGGAGTTATTCCGCGTCGAAGGCGCTCGACGAATTCCTCGCGCTGGCTTATAACAAGGAGATGGGCTTACCCGTCGTGATCTTCCGTCTGTTCAACACCATTGGCCCGCGCCAGCGCGGAAGGTACGGCATGGTCGTGCCGCGCTTTGTCAAGCAGGCGCTGGCCGGCGAGCCGATCACCGTCTACGGCGACGGCAAGCAGAGCCGGTGCTTCTGCAACGTGCGCGACGCGGTGCGGGCGATCGACGGGCTGGCCGAGTCGCCCGGCGCTGAAGGCGGTGTGTTCAACATCGGGAGCACCGACGAGATCAACATCCTCGACCTCGCGCGGCGCGTCAAAGACAAGACTGGCAGCCCGTCGCCGATCGTGCTCGTGCCGTACGAACAAGCCACCGCCCCGGGCTTCGAAGACATGCGCCGCCGCATGCCCGATGTCTCGAAAATTCGCCGGACCATCGGCTGGGGACCGACGATCAGTCTCGACCAGACGCTGGACGAGATCATTGCCTACTTCGGCGAGAGCGGCCTGAGCGCCGACACCATCACCCAGCTCGCCATGCCGGGAGCGGTCGTCGTCCGGTAGGATCGCGTGACCCATCGCTTGACGGCGCGCGACGGGCTGACTCTAGTTGGCCTGTGCGGCCTGCTGTTCTCCGTCTACCTTTTCACTTTTTCGGGCCGTTACATCAGCAACGACGAGTTGTTCCTGATGGACACGACCGAAAGCCTCGCCAGACGCGGCAGTATCTTTCTAACCGAAACCGGATCGCTCAAGTGGCCGGGCGAAACGGCGTTCGAGCCCCTCCAGCCTCTGTTGGCCGCGCCGCTGTTCTGGATCGCGAATCAACTGCCGTTCGTCGGGAACGTTCACGGCGTCATGCTGTTCAACGTTCTCGTCGCCGTCGCGACCGCCGCGCTGGTTTACCTCTTTGTCCGGGCGCTCGACTATGCGCGCCGTGCCGCGCTGGCCGCTTCGCTGGCCTATGGCCTGGCGACCATTGCCTGGCCTTACAGCAAAAATTTCTTTCGCGAACCGTTGACCGGGCTGATGTTGTTTGCGACGGCCTATCTTCTTCTGCGCTGGCGAAGAGCCGCCGAGGCTGATGGCCGCCCGGCGTTGATCTGGCTCGTCCTCGCCACGCTCGTCGGCGGCCTGAGTTTGCTGGCGAAGGAAGCGATGCTGATCGCCCTGCCGGTTCTCCTCGTCGTCTTTGTTCCGTGGTCTGCGATTCGCCGGGGGCAGGGGCACATGGCGTGGCGTATCGTCGCCGCTGTGGCCGGCGCGGTTTTGCTGGCGGTCGGGGGCCTGTGGTTCTATCAGGAAGTGCTCAGAGCCGGCCTCGAACGATACAGCAGTTTTTCGTTTTGGAGCCTGGAGCATCGGCAGATCGACCCCGCGCTGTTGCCCGCTCTTGTCGGCTTCGTCGCCAGTCCGGGCAAGAGTCTGTTTTTGTATTCGCCGATCTGCGCGCTGGCATTTGTGCCCCTCGTCGGCAGGCCGACTGCCGGGCGGCGCCGGATCGACGCGGTCTGGCCACTTCTGCTCCTTACGGCATTTATCGTGGCCTATTCGTTGCGACGGGGCGAGTTGTGGTGGGGCGGGACAGGCTGGGGACCGCGCTACATGGTTCCGGTCACGCCGTTTCTCATCGTCGCCGCCGCGCCGGTCTTTGAATACGCGCTGAGCGGCGGTGCGCGGTGGTGGGCGCGCGCCGGCCTCGCGGCAATTCTCGCCGTCGGCCTTCTCGTCCAGATCGCCGGCGTTTCTGTTTTTCCACTGGACTACTACAAGTATTTAGAGGACACGGGCGCGGGTGTCGCCTGGACGGTCGGCCTTTGGAATCCGGCGTATTCGGCCATCGTGGCGCACTGGCGCTTGATCGGGGCCGGCTTGCCCGATTTCGCCTGGGCGCGCGCGCTCCCCTCCGGCCCGGATTGGATCAGTGCGGGGCTGATCGTCGTGAGCGCAATCGGCTTTGCCGCGCTGTTGGTGTGGGCCGGGCGGCGCGCGGCCGGCGACGTTCCTCGCCGGACGTTTCTTGCGGCCGGCCTCGCCGGCCTCGCCTCTCTCGCCTTTCTTACCGGCTTTGTGCTGTGGCGCATTTACCCCGACCGCCGCTATCAGGGGGGGAACGAGTCGTTGCAATCCATGCGGCAATACTGGCAGAACGCCGATCTGCCGGGCAAGGCGCTTTACCTGAACAATGCGACGTACTTCGATTTCGTGGCGAACTATGCCAAGGACAACACGCTTTTCTACACACTACCCTTCAGCCCCGGCGATCAACTCGCGCCCGGCGCCTCGCCTCCATCGCCTTCGACCGATCCCGACAAGTTGGTCTTCGTGGACGCGCATTCGATTGTGGACTACTTCCCCTCCTTTCATCGCACCGCGGGCCTGTTGATGGAATCCGGCCCGTATCATGCCGGCGTGGTGCGGAGCATCGAGTGGTGGATGGCCGAGACGTATTATCATATCGGCACGCGCGAGTTCGCGCCCGACGTGCGGCTCGTGCTCTACTCGACCGCGCGCGCGCCCCAGTCCGCCGCTCTGCCGGCGCACTTCGTTGACGACCGCCTCGGCGAATCGATCTGGCTGGTTGGCTACGATGTCGATCCCGATCAGCCCGCGCTGAGGCCGGGCGAGATTCTCAACGTTTCCGTGGCGTGGGAGGCCGCCGCTCCTGTGGAAAACTACACCGCCTCTGTTGACCTGATCGGCCCGGACGGATCGCTGATCCTTCAGCACGATAGTTATCCGGTCGCCGGCTTCTGGCCGACCTCGGCCTTCGTTCCCGGCAAGCCGGTGCGTGACAACGTAGCCTACATTCTGCCGCGCGATCTGGCCCCGGGGCGATACGAAGTGTGGGCTTTGATGTATGACAGCGCCGTCCGGCGCCTGCCCGTGACCGACGTTGCAGGGAAAAGCGTTGGTGATCACGTGGTGTTGTTTTCAATTCTTGTAAAGTAATCGGTAAGGACTTGAAACGCGAACTCGCCATCAAGATCGGCATCGTCGCGCTCGCGATCGCCGTGCGCCTCGGGCTGATCTACTACTTCCTCGTGGTCCATCCGACGAACATCGTCAGCGATGGCATTGAGTACCTGCTGATCGCACGCGGCTTCGAGTTGGGCGAGCCGTACCTGCTTGGCTATCTCATCGCGCGGCCGCCTCTCTTTCCGCTCGTCGTCTTCGGCGTTCGTTCTTTATTTGGCGACGCCCCCGTCTATGTCGCGATCGCCAACACGCTCTTCTCCAGCCTCACCTGCGTCGTCGGCTACGATCTGGCGAAGAGGTTCAGCGGCGACATTCGCGTGCCGCTCCTCACCGCGTTAATCCTCGCGCTCGATCCGACCCTCGCGGTTGTGGCCGCCTTCGTGCAAGCCGAGCCGCTGGCGAATCTACTCCTCGGGCTGAGCCTCCTTTCACTCGCTCGCCTCGTACAAGAGCGACAGCCTGCCGAAGCGTTGTGGGCCGGCCTGTGGCTGGCGCTCTCGGCGCTGGCCCGGCCAACGTCGCTCTACTTCGCCGCCGCTGCCGTCGCGATCTTCATATTGCTGCTGCCGAGGGCGACGTGGTGGCGTTACTTCATCATCTTCGCGATATTGCCGGTGGCCGCGGGCTTCGGCTGGACGTGGCGAAACTACCAGACCGCCGGCGTGTTCACCTACGCCAGCGTCGCCGACTTCAACATGCTCTACTATCGGGCCGTGGCGGTGGAGCATTGGGCCACTGGCGAAGACCCGGATGCGATCCGCCAGCGGTACGCGTGGGAGGTCGAACAGCGTGTGGAGAGCGGAGTGCCGCGCGAGAAGATCGACAGCGGGTATTTCTGGATCAACTTCGCGCCACAAGATCAACGACGGCTCACGGCGATGCGCGACATCGCGATCAAGGTCTACCTCGCGTATCCTTTCTGGTACGTTGCGACAATTCCCATCGGCCTGTACAACATGCTCGCCACCAGCATGGAACTGCCGGTGTGGCGGCCGGTGGAGATCGGGCTAAACGTCGTCTTTTATCTTTTCGCTCTGCGCGGGTTGTGGCTTGCCTGGCGCGCGGGACGGCGCGACCTCGCGATCATTTCGCTCACGACGATTCTTTATTTCATCGCGGCCACGCTGGCCTCGCAGACGACCGGTATGAGCACCCGCATGAGGTCGCCTTTCACGATCCTGCTGGCGGTGTTGGCGGCGGAGGGGATCGTCGCGCCGCTTGCCCTGCGCTCTCGGCGCGCTTCGCAGTGAAATCGTAGAATGACAGTGAAGGGACATCGATTCGCCATTGCGGCGATCGGGCTCACGTTGCTCGTCAGCGGCGCAATCGCGATCGACCTCTCGCCGTACTTGCGCGGGCCGGGCGAGTGGCCGCCCGAATGGCGCTGGTGGTACGAACCGCTCAACTTAATCCCCTGGCGGCT
>JACQED010000361.1 GCA_016200785.1 Chloroflexota bacterium | reverse complement strand
TCCCAAATTCCAAATCCCAAACTCCAAAAACCGGCAAAGCCGGACGGAGGCCCCATCACACGTCCCTCGCCGCTCGTCACGCGACGCTTGTTACTGCCGCCCTTTTCGCGCCGACGCTTCGAGCGACCGCGGACGAGTTCAATCAGCTGGTGGGGACGCGATTGGAGGTCGCTCCGGTTCTCAACGAGCGATTGGGCGAAACGATTACCGTCGCCGGGCTGTTGATGGGGCAGGATGTGATAGCGCAACTGAGCGGGCGCGAACTCGGCGAGTTCGTCGTCCTGCCGCGCGTCATGTTCGATCATCCACAGGGCATCAGCCTCGACGACGTTTCGCCGCTGCAGATCGCAAAGGCGCTCGGCGTGCCGGTCTATCTCGCCGACGCGATGGGTGACGTGCTCGACGCATTGACTGGCGTGAACTCATTGCGCTTCAATCCGAAGGACAAAGTTGCGCCGGTCGAGGTGATGAGGGCCGGGGGATGGGCCGTCGAGAAGTATCTGTAGTACAATAAACGGCGGCGAGCGTTGCGCGATGATGCCTTTTCCCGGAATGGATCCCTATCTCGAAGCGCCGGACATTTGGCCGGATTTTCACGACAGTCTGGCCGGAGCCATCCGCGCCCTGTTGAATGCCGCCCTGCCGCCTCCGTACTATTCCCGTATTCAAATGCGCCCTGAGATGGGAATCGTGCTTGAGGCTGGCGTTCAGCACCGAATGATCCCCGACGTGGTTCTGGTTCGTCGTCCGGAACCTCCCCGCGCGCGCGAACCACAAGGCGAGTATGCCGTTGTGACACAGCCTCGAACGGAGCCGACGGCCGCAGTCGAAGTTCGCGTGCGAACTGATCCGTTCCGCCACGCCTTCGTGGAGGTGCGGGATGCGGCTCACGGGCACCGATTGATTACTCTGATCGAAATCGCCAGCCCTTCCAACAAACGTCCCGGGCCAGATCGCCGGGCGTATGAAATAAAACAGCAAGAGATACTGGAAAGTGACGCGAGTCTCATCGAGATCGACCTATTGCGTGGCGGGCGGCGATTGTTGCCTTACCCCGATCTGGGAGAGGCCGCGCACCGGCTTGGCTGTGATTATCTCGTCATGCTGAATCGTGCCTCAACGAGAATGGGAACGTGGATGGACTACGTTCTATATCCGGTTGATCTACGTGAGATTCTACCCTGCATCTCTGTGCCGCTGGCCGGGAATGACCCCGACGTATTGCTGGACTTGCAGGTGGCAGCGCAGCGAGTCTATGCTGAAGGGCCCTACCTGAGGGCAATTGATTACACCGCGCCGCCCGATCCGCCGCTGGACGAAGACGATGCGGCGTGGGCCGATTCAATTCTGCGAGCGGCCCACCTGCGATAGGGTCTGGCATAATCCCCAGGCTTCAAGAAAAGGAGGTGAAAGCAGAAAAAGTTCCGGGGAAAGTTAGCGCATGGCCTGGCGGCGGATGATGTGCCGCTCAGGTGACGAGGACGAGGGTTTCCCGCCGCGCGGCGGGGCTAACGGGCGGATCGATTAGCCGCCCGGAAAATCGAGTGATCAGCGGATGCCCTCCGGGCGAGCCAACGCCCGAATTCTTTCCCCTCCAAAGATTAAGCCGGCTCGCAATGCCAGCAGGCGACTGCCTGGACAAAAGAGCGCGGCGGCGGCGAAAATCTCTTCTTCTCAGGAGGATTCCCCATGTGCGGAATCGTTGGCTACGTTGGCTCGCGTGAGGCCGCGCCGATCATTCTCGACGGCCTCAAGCGGTTGGAATACCGCGGCTACGACTCGGCCGGCATCGCCGTGCTGAGCGACGGCACGATCGGCCTGCGCCGCGACGTCGGCAAATTGATCAACCTCGAGCGGATGATGACCGAGGAGCCCCTGCGCGGCTCGGTCGGCATCGGCCATACGCGCTGGGCGACGCACGGCGCACCCAGCCGCCGCAACGCTCACCCTCATGTCGGCGCGACCGGCGAAGTCGTCGTCGTCCATAACGGCATCGTCGAGAACTTCCCCGATCTGCGCGACGAACTCAGCGCAGAAGGTGCGACGTTCAACTCCGAGACCGACTCCGAAGTGATCGTCCATCTCGTCGAGCGTTACCTGTCGCTCGGCCACGATCTGACAGAGGCGACCCGCCGATCGTTGGCTCATCTCAAAGGCGCGCATGCCATCGTCGTCCTGTCGAATCGCGAACCGGACAAACTCGTGGCGGCGCGCATCGGCAACGCCGGCGGCGTGGCGATTGGGATCGGCGTTGGCGAGATGTTCGTCGCCTCGGACATTCCGGCGATCCTCGAGCACACGCGCCAGATGGCGTTCCTCGAATCGCGGCAGATGGCCGTCGTCACCCGCGCCGGCTTCGAATGCTTTACTCTGGAGGGCGCGCCGGTCAAACTGGCGATCAATACGATCCCGTATGACCCGATTGCCGCCGAGAAGGGCGAGTACAAGCACTTCATGCAGAAGGAAATCTTCGAACAGCCGCGCGCCGTGACCGACACGATTCGCGGGCGGGTGGATTTCGAGTCGGGACGCGTGTCTCTGCCCGAACTCAACTTGACGCCCGAGGCAGCGCAAGCCCTGCGCCGGATCGTCGTCGTCGCCTGTGGCACGTCGTTCTATTCGGGAATGGTCGGCAAATATATGATCGAGAAACTCGCCGGCCTGCCGGTCGAGGCGCAAATCGGCTCGGAGTTTCGCTACGCCGAGCCGATCGTCGAGCCGAACACGGCTGCCCTGGCGATCACGCAGTCGGGCGAGACGGTGGATACGCTGGCGGCTATGGAGGAGGCGCGTAACAAGCAGGCGACAGTATGGAGCATCGTCAACGCTATCGGATCGATGGCGATGCGCGTCGCCGACGGCTATATCCTGATGCAGGCCGGCCCGGAGATCGGCGTGGCCTCCACTAAGGCGTTCACGACTTCAATGGTGGATCAATATCTGCTCGCCTGCTATCTCGGCCAACTGCGCGGGACGCTGAAGGGCCGGGCGCTCCGGCAGGCCGCCGACGATCTGGCCCGACTGCCCGACCTGCTGGGCCGCACGCTGGAACGCGAGTCTGAGATCGTCGCGCTGGCACGCGAGTTGAAAGACGTGCGCCACTGCCTCTATCTGGGGCGCGGGATCAACGTCGCCATCGCCTACGAAGGCGCGTTGAAACTGAAAGAGATTTCGTACATCCACGCCGAGGGCTACCCGGCGGGCGAGATGAAGCACGGCCCCATCGCGCTGATCGACCGCGAAATGCCGGTGGTGGCAATCGCCGTCAAAGACAAGATATACGAAAAAATGCTCGGCCAGATCGAGCAAGCCAAAGCGCGCGGCGGCCTCGTCGTGGCGCTGGCGACGGACGGCGACGAGTTGATCCGCACCAAAGCCGATCGCGTTCTCTACGTCCCCGAATGCCCGCCGCTCCTCGCGCCGGTGGTGAACGTGATCCCTCTACAACTGCTGGCCTACCACATTGCCGTCCTGCGCGGCGCGGATGTGGATCAGCCGAGGAATCTGGCGAAAAGTGTCACTGTCGAGTAGCAAGGAATCTGGCCCTTCGGGAGTGTCACTGTCGAGTGATCGCGGAGAGTGACTGTCACAGTTTTTTGAATCGCTCCCACCCCGGCACGTAGGCCGACAGCAGGCTTTTGAATAGTCTTCCGTGGTTGGGCACGAGGCAGTGCAGAAGTTCGTGGACGATCACGAAATCGGTGAAGGCCCGGTCGCGCTGGAGCAGGCTGGTATCGAAGGTAACGCGCCCTTGTGTGGAGAATGAGCCCCATTTGTGCGTCATAGCGCGCAGATGAATTTCCTTCGGACGCGCTCCGATCTTATCCGTCCAATACCGCACGCGAGCCCGGAAGGCGGCTTCAGTGTAGCGGCCTTGGGCGGATTTGCTTTTCTCGGGGACGGCTTTCTTCTCGACCGTCATTTTCGTTCCAACTTCAGCAAGTCGCCGGCGACTTCCGGCGATTTGTCTGCGCCGAACAGGGGCAACAGTGCTCTGTAGAGTTTGGTCTTGAGGGCGCGCCGGGCGGCGGCATTCACGCGCCATTGAGGGTGCTCGACAAAGATGCCGTTGATTTCAATCGCCGGGCCGTGCGGGTCTTCGAGGCCGTGCCGTCGCAGTGTCACAAAGACCGAAAAGGTGTTGGTGTCGAAGTTCTTCTCGGCGCGCTCCTTCTGGATCCGGTTGTATTCCTCCACCAGTTTCGCGGCCTCGGCCAGCGCCTCTTCGGTGCTGATTTGCCGCTCGTCGTAAGCCGCCCGAATGGCTTCGACTCGCTCGCCAACCGAGATGAGATAGGGCTGGGTTCCAGCCCGATCGTCTACCGTAACTCCGAGGCTTTTGATCAGGTTGATGACTTTGACCGGCTCCGGTTCTTTCCCGGCTCTGATGGCGGCCAGCGTGCCGGCGTTGATCTCGTAGACGGCGCGTGGCTCGTGAATGCCGGTGGACGTGACCCGTTGCCTCACCAGTTCGGCGGTCTTGGCCATCAAGTCGCGGTCGGCCAGGATACGCGAGGCAAAAGCATTGCGGATTTTGGCGTA
>JACQED010000360.1 GCA_016200785.1 Chloroflexota bacterium | reverse complement strand
TCCGGCTTAATCCGCAGGGTGAGGCAGCGGCCAACCTCCCATTCGATTTCCACTTCGGCCCCGTTGTAGTGGCCGCGCATGAGATACGGGGATTCGGCGCGAACCACGTCGAGCCAGATACTGCCGATGCGCGCGTCCCACAACGTGGTGCGAACGCGCTCGGCGATGTCGTAGGCCCGGCCTTCGGGCCTGGCATAGAACCAGGTACGAGCAGTAGTGGTCATAGGTCAATCTGACAGGCGCGTCTTCTCCCGCGACACCGGTCGTGCGGAGCGTGGGACGAGGTCGGCGCGATTTTCGTCTCCGGTCTATTTCGACAAATAGCGATGGACGATCGGGCCGCCGCGAGCGAGGGCATCGGCCACGTTGGCCAGGCGCATTTGTCCGCGCGTGGCAGAGGCGACCAGTGTCGCCAGCGTCTGATCGGCATTCATCGCGACCAGAACGAGTAGGAGTGCCACTCCGATCAGCGCCGCGAGTAATGCCGCCGAAACGGCGGCGAGGACGTACGAGCGAGTCATTGAGCGAGCCATGTCATTCCTCCAATCCAGCTTGGGCTGGGAATCACTACCAGCGCCCGGTGAGGCGGGGCCGGCCTCGTTTCTCAGCCACGGCTTCTTTGACTGTTTCCAGCAGGACATCTTTGGGAGATGGCTTGGTGAGGTATCTGAATGCGCCGGCCTCCAGTCCCTGAACCCTATCGGATATCTGGCTCTTGGCCGTCAGAAACACGACCGGCGGGGGCCAGGTGAATTTGACTTGCAATCGGCGCAGAAGCTCCAGGCCATTCATTTCAGGCATCATGATGTCAAGAACGATGACGTCGGGTTCGGCGGCGCCGAGTAATTCAAGCGCCTGAGCGCCACTGCTGGCGCGGAACACTTCGTAACCAGCGCGTTGGAGCGTCATCCCGATGAGCAAGAGCGTGTCCTTGTCATCGTCCACGACCAGCACGCGGCCCGGTGAAGTGGGGGCATCTTCGGTTGCCATAGAAACGCTCCTTCCACTCCACTATATATTACAGACTTTTTCCTACAGAAGCAACCGGAGCGGCTCCTCAAGGAATTTTCGGACAGTCTGCAAATAGCGGGCGGCTTCGGCGCCATCGGTCGCGCGGTGGTCGGCGGAGATGGTCGCTTTCATTCGAGTCCCCGCGGCCAGCACGCCGTCCTTCACGATCGGAACTTGCTTGACCGACCCGACGGCGAGGATCGCCACTTCGGGCGGATTGATGATGGCGATGAAGTCTTCGACGTCGAACATGCCGAGGTTCGACACGGTGAACGTGCCGCCTTCGACGTCCGTCGGCTTGATCCTGCCCTCGCGCGCCCGGCCGACGAGTGCGCGGGCCGCGACGGCGATCTGCGCCAGCGATTTGAGATCCGCGTCCTGGACGACCGGCGTGATCAATCCGCCCTCGACGGCGACTGCCAGGCCGACGTTGATGCGGCCCCGGCGAATCAATTTGTCGCCGGCCACCGACGCGTTGAGATTCGGAAACTGGCGCAGGGCCAGCGCCGCGGCTTTGACGATGAAGTCGTTGACCGAAATCTTTTCGTCCTCCGGGAGGAGGGCGTTGAGCTGTCCCCTCAACGCCATCGCCGGGGCCATGTCCACCTCCACCGTGACGTAGAAGTGTGGCGCGGCCAGCTGGCTTTCGCTCATGCGCCGCCCAATGATCTGGCGCAGGCGCGTGAGCGGCACTTCGATATCTTCGCGAGAGACGGCGACGGGCAGGGCAGGCGCGGCGGCGCGCGCGCCGCCGCTCTTGAGATATGCCTCGACGTCGCGCTTGACGATCCGGCCGCCCGGGCCGGTGCCCGAGACCAGGCGGATGTCAACACCGGCATCGCCCGCCATCTTGCGCGCGATGGGTGAGGCAAAAACCTCGCGGCCTTTGCCGTCCGTCGGCACGGAGACAGCTGCCGGCGCAGGCGCGGTCATCGGCGCAGGGGCAACGAGGGCGGGAGGGATTTCCTTCTTGGCCGGGGTTGCGACAGACGTCGAAGGCGGAGCGGAGCTTCCTGTTTGAGCGCGGAGGGCGTTGACGTCAACCGCCTCGCCCGGCGCGGCGATCGCGGCGATCAATTTGCCGATGGGCACGACCGATCCCTCGCCGACGAACTGCGCGGCGATCACGCCGCCGGCGGCGGCTTCGACTTCAACCGTTGCCTTGTCGGTTTCGATCTCGGCCAGCACGTCGCCTTTGGCAATCGACTCGCCCTCTTTCTTGACCCAGCGTACCAGCGTACCCTCGGCCATGTCGAAGCCGAGTTTGGGCATTGTGATGAGTTCAGGCATACATCACCTCTTTGACGGCCTTGATCACATCTGC
>JACQED010000336.1 GCA_016200785.1 Chloroflexota bacterium | reverse complement strand
ATCGAAGGCTTGCCGGTAACGCACCAGCGCGGCGTCCGTGTCGCCCTGTCGCGCGGCGAGTTCGGCCCACGCCAACAGGGGCGCAACCTTCTCCGCGTTCGATTGGGTCTGCACCCACAGCGCGGCTCGCAGATAGCCATCAGCTTGCGACAACTCGCCGCGCGCGAGGGCAAGTTCCGCGAACCCGAGGTACACCGCGCTGGATTGTGAGTCGATCTGCCACGCCGCCGACAGGTCGCGCTCGGCGGAAGACAGATCACCCGCCGCGATCTCGCTCCGGGCTTTGGCGGTGAACTGCGCCGCGGTACGCGGCGGCCGATCGGGTTCGCGTGCCGCGCGCCATCCGTCGAGCGCGGAAGCGCGCAGGGGAGTCGTCGGCCAGAGGACCCCGGCGGCCAGCGCCGGATCGAGATCGAGCGCGGCGCGGTAATCGCGGAGCGCGGCGTCGCCGTCGCCGGTCGCTTCTTCAAATAGGCCAACGTTCAATCGAAACAGGCTCGCCGCCGGAGCGAGTTCGACCGCGCGGCGCATCTCCCTCATCGCGTCGTCACGGCGTCCGGCCTGCCAGTACAGCGCGCCGAGGTTGGCGTGATTGAGCGCGTAATCGGGTTCGAGGGCGAGGCCGCGCTCCGTTCGCCCGATGGCCGCGTCGAGCGAGGCGGCGTCGCCGTTCGCGGCGAGCACGCCGTAGGCATAGCCGCTCTCCAGCCAATAGAAGGCGAATTGTGGATCGGCCTGCGCCGCCAAGTCGAACTGCCCCGCCGAGGCCTTCCAATTGCCGTCGAGCGCGGAGTCGATCGCCATTTCGCCGATGGATTGCGCGCGGAAGGAGTAGGCGGTGAAGAGGAGCGAGGCGAGAGAGGGGACGAGGAGGATTGCGTGGACGGCGCGGCGCCGGAGGCGTGGACGACGCCGCGTCGGGAGCGTGATGCGTCCCACAGGGACTGGCCTGAAGGCCGTTCGCAATGATGCGTGAAAAGAAAACTTCGCGTTCTTGGCGTCTTCGCGGTTCGATCGATCCGCGAGGGCCAGGGCGAGCAACACGACGAGAGGGATGGCGAGCGAGAGATAGCGCGTGTGATCGTCGGCTAGAGAGTGAACGGCGAAGCCGGCGAAGGCGGCGACGATGCCCGCCCAACGGGCGCGCGATTCCAGTGACGGTGACGGGTGGCGAGTGGCGAGTGACGAGTTGTGCGCGTGAAGGTAGGGGCGCGCGGGCGGCATCGAGTTGCTCCACATCAGATCGGTCGGAAACGTGCCCGGCCCGGTGCCCCAGATTGGCGAGGCGCGAAAGGCGAGCCAGGCCGCCTGCCAGAACCCTGTGCGTGACGACAGGAGCGGACTGTGCGTCGCATCCCCGCCGAATGTCAGTGCGCGCGTTGCGACCCATCCCAACGGGATCACGACGACGAGAAGGCCGAGCGCCAAAAGGAACGGCTGGGAACGAAGTGTCGCCCACGCACGATGCGCGCGTTCGCGGGTTTACGGGGAGACGTGGCCAATCCACGCCGCGCCGAGGACACCGAGCGCCGTGGCCGCGCCCAAGACTCCAGCGCGCGAGGACGTGAAATACTCCACTACCAACGCGCCTACGATCAAAGTGCCGAGGAGGATTCCAAGCAGCCAACTGCGCGAGGCCAGGACCCTGGCAATCGCCAGCGGCATCAGCACATTGAGAAACGCAGCGGTCAGGTTCGCCTCGCCAAACACGGCGTACAGGCGATAAGCGAAGCCCGGCGCGAAGGGCAGGCCGGCCGTCAGCGCGCGCCAGCCGAGATACAAACGCCCAAGCTCGACCAGCGCCAGCCCGACGACGATCGCGCCGACGGTCAGCAGAGTCTTTTCGATCAACTCGGCGGGCCAGCCGGATCGCGTCAGGTCGAGCGCGCAATAGAAAACGAGGGCGTACGCGGTGAACTGCGCCACGACGGGCAGACTGCGGCGCACGTCTTCGGAGAGAAGCGCGGCCACAAACTGTGCGGCGAGAAACACGCTCCAGGCCCATTCGATCCCGGAGGGCGGTATCTCTCGCCGCTGAAAGGCTCGAAAGATCAGCCAGGCGCCGATGACTACTGCACTCAGGATCGCGGTCGCCGCTTGAACGCGAAAATTGATCAGACCGGTGACCGAGCCGGCGACGAGGATGACGTAGGCCCAGAGGAGGATCAGGGCAGACTCGCGGAGCAAGTAGATTCGCGTGGAGGGTGGAGGGTGGAGGGTAGAGGGCACTGCGAATCGCCGATCTTAGAGATTGACAGCACTGTGCATCGTTAGTATATTCTAGCAGACCAACCCGTGTCGGACGAGTTGGAATGGATCGCGGAATACGCCAGCGGCGAGACTGGCAGGCCGGCTAAGTTGCACCGGACGGAGTAGTGGAACATGCATTGGAAGACCAGGATACTTTCGTGGGATACGTTGTTGTTTGCTGGCCTGTCTTTCGCGTATGTCATTTTCTACCGCGACGATGCAAAAGGCAACCTGCTCGTCCTGACACTCACAGCCTACTTGTTGGTTGATTATTTCTTTCCGTGGTCGAGCGCCGGAACCGATTCGAGGTCGGGTCGGTGGGTCGTCCCGATCAAAATGAGCCTGGTGCTACTGGTTGTGGCGCTGGTCGTGATCCTGCCGACCGCTATCTTGATCGCTGCCCGACACGCTTCCGGCCCAGCGACGTTCGCCCACGATGGAATGATCCAGATCGAAGCGGCGCTGGAATTCCTCTCGCGAGGGCAGTCGCCCTACGGGCAGGATTACTCTCGAACAGCGATGAGCCAGGTGCAGTTTCCCATCGCCGGCGTCGCCGCGAACCCGGCCCTGACCCACCTGATCTATATGCCGCTGTTGCTAGAGATTTCTTATCCGGTCTACCGGGTCAGTCTTCAAACGCTGGGGTGGTGGGACCAGCGATTTCTCTACATCGCTGTGCTGGCATTGACACTCGGGGTGTTGCCACAGATCGTCGAGGATCCGTCACGCAAGTCGGCTTTGATGCTGATGCTGGGGATCAACGCGCTGCTGATGGTGCCTTTCCTCGAGGGTCACAATGAGATTGTGATGATTTTCCTGCTGGTGTTGTCGGCGTGGGCGCTCCAACGGAACTGGCGAACGACCGGAGCGGTGTGGTTCGCGCTGGCGTGCGCCGCCAAGCAGTTGGCGTGGATCTTCGCGCCGTTTTTCCTGATCTACCTACTGGGGCCGTGGCCGTGGCGGCGGGCGCAGTGGAGACAGGCCGGGCGTGAGATGTTGCCGGGGATTGTCTTGGCCTCGGCGACGGTTCTGCCGTTTTTGCTGTGGACACCGCGCCAGTTTATTGAAGACACGCTGATCTACATGCTTGGCGCGAGCGGCACTGAGACATATGTCGCCATCGGCTCCGGCCTGGGCGGTCTGCTGATGATTAGCAAGGTACTGAGCAGCCCCATGGACGATTTTCCTTTCCTGTGGATCGAACTGGCAGTAGCGTTGCCGTTGGCGATCTGGTTCGGGCGGCAGTTGTTGCGCCAGAGACGGCCGGCCCTGATCTGGCAGTACGGTGGGTTGCTGGGGCTGGCGGCCGGCTACTTTCATCGCTATTACCATTACAACTACGTCGGCACATTCGTTTTTCTGGTGGCTTTGGGCATGTTAGCCGACGAGCCATCCATCTTGCCTATCTCCCACAACACCACCAGTGGCAGGAGAACATAGGCGTGAGTATCGGCCCACACGAGAAAAACCAGCCAGGCAGCCCAGCCGGCCAGAACCGTGCGCCACAGTCGAGACGGCCCGGCGATCAGCGCATAGTTATAGGGCCGCAGCACCGGCGAGACCAACAAGCCCACCACTTTGACGATCTCCCGGTCACGCGGCCAACTCCACCAAACTGCCAGCGCGGCCGCGCCCAGATACAGCGGCGCCGCCCATGCTCCAAGTTCGGTCAGCATCACCAGCGTGGGGAAGGCCTCTCGGGCATATGCCGGATACCCGAACAGACGATGGGTCAGCCATTCTCGGGTCCAGTTCGGGTGAAACAGCGCCGGCGCAGCGTAGAGAGCCGCCACCCAGAGACCAAAAGCCAGCAACCGTCGCCGCTCACGCCGCCACGCCCAGAGAGTCCACGGCACGACGAGCAGAGCCAACTGCGGCTTGAGCGTCATCAGCGCCAACGCCAACGCCGACCCGCGTCCGACCAGCGCCCACAGGCCGAGAATGAAAATGTCCATCTGCCCGCT
>JACQED010000026.1 GCA_016200785.1 Chloroflexota bacterium | reverse complement strand
CATGTTGAAGAAGTAACGCGCAACTTCCATTCCACGCGACTCGAACAGCGCGGCCACGTCGGCCTGTGTCGAGCGGCAGAACGACTCGAAGTAGCGGGCCGAGTACGGGCAGGCGGCAATGCAGAAGCGGCAGCCGATGCACAGGTCCTGATCGATCAGCACGACGCCGTCTTCGCGCTTGTACGACGCGCCGACCGGGCAGACGTTGACGCACGGCGGGTTGTCGCACTGCATACACGGGCGCGGGAAGAAATACCCCTCTCCCCCGGCGTGATGTTCCACTTTGTAGACTTTGATCCATTCCTGCCCAAACGGGATGTTGTGCATGGCCGTGCAGGCCTCGGTGCAGTCGCCGCAGCCGTCGCAGCGGGCGAGGTCAATGACCATGACCCAGCGTTGGTTGCCCGCGCCGGGGTCGCCGGGGTGCGGGCCTTTGGCCAGCGCCGAGCGGGCGGTGGCCGCCGCTGCCAACGTCACCGCGCCTGCGCCGGCCGTTTTCAAGAAATCACGCCGCGTGAGTTTCCGTTGATCGGTCATCTTGATCTTCTTCCAAGACCTGTCAGGTCCGTGAGTCTAGTGTTCCGCTTCCATGCCGAGCAGTTCCTTGAGTTCGTGCCGCGCGTTGCCGGCTTTCTTGGCCTTGACCGCTTCGAGCATCTCTTCGTACAACTTGGCGGTATCGCCGCTGGCAAGCGCCGCGGCCTGATCGAGATGCGTGATGGCCGCGTCGCGATCCATGTTCTCGTGGTCCTCAATGGCCTGGAAAGCCGCCTTGAGATGAATCATCTCCTCCTCGGTCGGCTTGATGTCGGGGTGGGCCTCTTCGCCCGGCAGGGAGACGACGAAGGCGGCGATCTTCTCCAGATCGGCGTCGGAGAGTTTGTCGGCGCCGATAGTCTTCATGTCGCCCTCAGGCTGGCGCACCTGCGCTTTCACTTGCTCGGCGGTGTGGCCGGCGACGTTCGGGGCTTCGTCGGTGCCCGTGCCGTCGTCGCTGTGGCACTCGCCGCAATTGGTGGCGAAGAGCGCCTTGCCTTGCGACACATCCGGGCCGCCAGCGCTCCCGGCTGAGGACTGGGCAGGCGGCGAGGAACAAGCGGCCAGCCCGAGGGCCGCGATGGCGATGACAGGCAAGAGTTTGCGGAACATGACGGTTTCCTGCGGTGAACTACTGTTTTGTCGGTTGACTTGGGCTTGCCTGCGACGGCTCCTCTGCATCGCGGAGCCGCGCTTGCAGGCGGCGGAGGTCGCGGATCAGCCGGGCGCGTTCGGCGTGGTAGTCGGCCAGCATCACGTCCATCTCCGACAACTGGCGCGACTTTTCCGCGATATCACGGCGGAGTTCGTCGAGCGTCAAGTATCCGGCGGCGTTAAGCATGTGCGGCCTCCGGATTCAGCGTATCACGCGAAGGTTCGAATCAGGTGCGAATCTGGGGGGAGTTGGGTGCGAAAAGTGTGCTCATTCGGCCAGATAGTAGCCGAAGCCGCGCTCGGTCAGGATGAGTTGGGGGTGATCGGGATCGGTTTCCAGTTTCTGCCGCAGGTAGTGGATGTAGCGCTTGACGTTTTCTACGTCGTCGGCGTACTCGTCGCCCCAAACGCGGGCAAGCAAAGTCTCCGGCGAGAGTGTGTGGCCGGGCTGCTCGGCCAGCGCAGCCAGCAGGCGGAATTCGGTCGGAGTGAGATGGGTGGATTGTCCGGCGCGGGCCACGCGCCGCTCGGCGAGATCAATCGTCACGTCACCGCGCACAATGGGGAGCGGGTGAGGCCCGGGGGCGGCGCGGCGAACACGGGCCAAGATCGCGCCGACGCGGGCGACGACCTCGGCGAAACTGAACGGCTTGACGACGTAGTCGTCCACGCCGAGGCGAAAGCCGCGCAGACGATCGCGCTCCTCGCCTTTGGCGGTGAGCATCAGGATGGGCACGTCCGAGATTTCCCGCAGGCGTTCACACACGGCCCATCCGTCCAACTTCGGCATCATCACGTCCAGGATCACAAGGTCGGGATGCTGCTCGTAGAAGGCTTGCAGCCCCGCGACGCCGCTGGCGGCGGTGACGGCCCGATGGCCCGCTTTCGCCAGATGTTCGGCCAGCAGGCTCAGGAGCGTCTCGTCGTCGTCAATCGCGAGGATGAGGTCGGACATGGCGTGTGGCTGATAGCCGATGGCCGATAGCCGGTTGCCATTTGCTATCTGCCATCTGCTATTGGCCATCTGCTAACGGCAGGGCGAACCGAAACGTCGTCCCGCGGCCGGGTTCGCTCTCCACCCAAATCCGCCCGCCCATTGCCTCGACCAGCCGGCGGCTGAGGTACAGACCGAGGCCGTAGCCGTAGGTTTCTTTTGCGTCGCCGGAGTCCAATCGGTGAAACTTCTCGAAGAGGCGGCTTCGCTGGTCGAACGGAATGCCGGGGCCGGAATCGCTGACCGACACCCAACCTTCGCCGTCGCGGGCTTCCACCTCCAGCATGACCTCCCCCTCGTCCGGCGAATACTTTACTGCATTGTCCACCAGGTTGGCGATGACTTCGTGCAGACGATCGGGGTCGGCCCACAGGCGCGGCTGGAGGCTGCCACGCGGGCGGCGGAACTTGCGACGGGCGTTCCGCGCAGCGAACTCGTCCACCACCTGATCGGCCACCCACACGACGTCCACGGCTTCGCGGGCCAGCGCAAGGCCGCCGGCCTCGATGCGCGAGACGTTGAGCACCTCGTCCACCATGCGTGCCAGACGGCTCGCCTGTTCGTTGACGATGCCGAGGATGCGGAGGCAGTTCGGAGAGAGGGCGGCCTCGCCGTCCTCCATCAGTTCCAGCGCGCCGCGCATGTTGGTCAGCGGCGCGCGCAATTCGTGGGAGACGAGTGAGACGAACTCGGATTTCATCCGGTCGAGTTGCTGGAGTTCGGTGTTGGCGGCGGCCAGCGCCTCGTTTTTATCACGCAGTTCTTGTGTTCGCTCTTCCACCCGCTGCTGCAGTTCGGCGTTCAGGCGGTAGACCTCGGCCTCCGCCTGTTCCTTGGCTTCGACCCAGCCGCGAACAATGCGCAGGGTGAGCCACACGCCAATCGGGCCGGTGGTGCCGTAGAAAAGGACCTCCAGCCCGTAGTGCGACCAGGTGCCGAAGTTGTCGTGGACGTAGCGGGCCGGGCCAAGTTGATAGACGGCGGCCAGAGCGGTGATAATAATCGGCAACACCCACTGGATCAGGCGCAGCCGGTCGGAGAGTTTGGCGGGGAGCATAGATCACCTGCCTTAGCATAACTGGGGTTAGCGGAAGCACCGTCGCACTTTGATTGCCAGCATGACTCTACGGCGAGTAGTCGCATCTGAAAAGTACGATTTGTCACGTCCGGCGAGTGATTTCCGGCGTTGCGAAGCGTGGATACTATGCGGCCTCGCGGCCCTGCGTCAACGCGACGCCGCCCTCCGGGACTCGAAGCAGCGTCACGAGCATCCCCACGGCCACGCCAAACGCCGACGCGGCCGCGCCGCAGGCGAAAATCCCCACCCATTTTTCACCCAACTTGTAGCCAAAGGCGAGGTTGATCAGCAGACCGAGGATCGGGAAGAGCAGGATCAGCGGAACGAAGCCGAACGCACTCATTGGATCACCCTTGCAGGTCGCGCAGGTCGTCCACTTCGATCGAGCCCCGGGTGCGGAAGATGGCGACGATCAGCGCCAGGCCGACGGCGACCTCGGCCGCGGCAACGGTGATGACGAAGAATACGAACACCTGACCGTCCAATTGCCCGAAGTTGCGGGCGAAGGCGACGAAAAGGATATTCGCCGCATTCAGCATCAGTTCGACGCACATGAACATCATGATGGCGTTGCGGCGGAGCATTACGCCGACGACGCCGACGGTGAAGAGCAGGGCGCTGAGCAGGATCGGGTAAGCGAGCGGGATCACCGGCTTTTCTCCTTGCGGACGGTGAGCGCGATTGAGCCGACCATCGCCGCGAGCAGCAAGACCGAAGTGACTTCAAAGGGCAAGAGGTATTGGTTGAAAAGCACGAGGCCGATCGCTTTAGGGCCGCCGAAGTCCGGGCCGATGGCGGCCGGCGGAGGGAACTGAAGTCGAGTGGCGGCGACGTAGACCGTTTCGGCCAGGAGCGCGGCCATCAGGCCGAAGGCCAGCGGGCGCTGCCAGCGCAGGTTTTCGACGTGCGACATCTTCTCTGCGCCGATGAGCATGATGACGAAGAGAAACAGCACCATGATGCCGCCGGCGTAGACGGTGATTTGCAGCATGGCGAGCAACGGGGCCTGGTAGACCAGGTAGAGCACGGCAGTGGCGAGGAAGACGACGACCATGAACAGCGCGCTGTGAACCATGTTGCGCGTGATGACCATCGCGATCGCCGCCGCCAGCGCCACGCCCCCGAGGACGAGGAACAGGATGGTTTCGAGATTCATTCCATCCCGCCCATTCGTTTGCCCATGCCTTTCATCGCTCCCGACATCTCACCGCACAGCGCCGTCGCCTCGGCGTTCTTGAAGCGGGCAATGACAACCGGGCCGGGCAGTGAGGGATTTTCATCGCGCTCCATCCGGCATTGAAAGGTGAGATCGTCGCCGGGGTTGAAACGAAAGACCTGTCCGGCGATCGACAGCGCGCCTGGCCGCACCGCGCGATAGACGGTGGGGTGCGGACTGCGATACCAATAAGTTCCCTTGTCCTGGATCACGCCCTCGCGCAGCAACTGGCGAACCTCGGTCTTGTATTCGAGTTCCTCGGGCTGCCACGGGCCGCCGCGCATCACCTCGAAGCGGATGTCGTGTTCCAGCCGCCGCAGTCCCTCGCGCCGGGTGTAAGTATCTTTCGCATCCGGGTCGGTGAAGGCCCAAATGTCGTTTGGATCGGGGTCGGGGCTGTCGGGAGTCGTGTCGGTGCGGGACACATATTGCGATGTGCCGAACAACGATTTTAGAAAGTCTGACATGGCGAAATCTCCTCGAGACACTGATGACGGGCTGCACCGATCGCACTCACTGGCGGAGGGTTTGCCGCAGAGCGGCTAAACTTTTCTCGCAGAGTCTGCCTACCATCGGGAAAGTGTCGCAACAAAGACAGAAGTCAGTGACCGACCGAAGCCGCTCGATCCGCACCGGCCCGGCGAGGCCGGGTTGAGACAGCCGGGCCAGCCAGGGCACAAAGACAACGTCATCGCCGACTTCAACTTGGAATTTCCGACTGCCAATCTCAAGTGTGGCGTCGCGCAGCGCCCGATAGACCGTCGGGTGAGGGCTTAAGTAGCCGAAGGTGGGTTTAGGGATCGCGACGTGCGCGCGAAGCAGTCGCCGGATTTCGCGCTTGAGTTCGAGTGGTATCGGCGCGAGAGAGGTAGCGGCCGTCGCCGACCGAGGTCTTCAGAATGTCGTACATGCCTCAGGCCTCCATACGACTCATGCGTCCCATCATTGCATCGGCCATCGCGCCACACAGATGCTGCACGCGCTCAGAGGCGAAATCGCCGATGAGGATGGGATCGTCGAGTTCAAAGCGATCGCGAGTCATCGGACAGGCCCATACGAGTTCCTGCCCTTTGCGGAACGAGAAGCGCCGCCCGCCGAGCGTCAGTTCGCCGTCCTGCCGTGCTCGATAGACTGTTGGGAAGGGGGAGAGCGCCCAGAACGAAGCCAGTTTTCGGATCAGGCCCTCGCGCTCCAGACGATCCAACTCGCGTTTGCACTCGCGGTCGAGGTCGCTCCACGTCCTGCCGCGCAGGACTTCATAGCGGATGTCGTGCTCCAGTTCGTCGAGCGTACCGTTGAACTCGAAGCGCGCGCGTGCCACCGGATCGGTGAACAGCCACACGTCGTCCACCTCGGTCGAGCCGGGCATAACCTGCGAGCCGCAATACGGGCAGGTGATCGGCTTGCCGTATGTGCCATCCCACGCCAGCGGCGCGCCACAGTTCGGGCAATTGATCTGGGTGAGGCTGATCGGCATAGTCATTCATTCCGGCGGTCGGGCGCGGCCTTCGCCGGTTGCCTTTTCGGCGCACAGACGGCCGGTGGGCCCGGACGGGCATGGCCGATAGACCTTGCCGCGTCCGGGCCGCTCTTTCGGGCCATGGCCGTCGAGCCGACAACTTATGTGAGACCGCGCTTATGCGGTGCCCGGCCAGGCCGGGCGGCGGCGAAAGGTCGGTGGGGCCATGTCCCTCGGCCCGGCTGAGACAGCCGCTCCATCCACGACCGCCGGGCCACAGAGCCGTGAATGTTCCGGTGATGCCTACGACAGCGCACCGTTCGGGGCTGGAATCGCTACACTTTCACAC
>JACQED010000363.1 GCA_016200785.1 Chloroflexota bacterium | reverse complement strand
TCGCTCGCGGCGCAAGCCGTCGATTCAAATGATCTCGACGAGCCGGCTTTCCTGCGCCGCCGCCGTGCCTTGCTCCATCAGCGAGGTTGAGATGACTCTCAATTCGTCGCAACTCGATACGATCAGCAAGCACGTCTACCGCCAATTCCCAGAGCTGAAGGGCGCGCCGCCAGCGGTGCAGACTCAGTCCCTCCCGTCGGGGACCAAAGGCCCGGCCTCAGGCGGCAAACAACGCTACGTCGTCACTTTCAAGGCCAGCGGCGTGGCTGCCGATGGCCGCGCGCTTTCGCGAGTCGTCCGCGTCGTCGCCGACGAGCGCGGTCATATCTTGAAAGTCAGCACAACAAAGTAGGATCGCTATGACAGTCTCATTGCTTCGCCTGCGCAACAGATTTGAGATAAAATTGTGGCGAGCACTGTACGCGCTCGAAAAAGCTGCCTGGCCCTGGCTGCCGGCGATGTCGTGGGGCGCGCTGGCCTGGCTCATTGGTATGCTTGTCGGGTTTACGTGGAGGGCCAGTCTCCCTTTCTGAAAAGACCCTTTGAAAGGCCAGCGGGCGGCGCTTGCGCGCCACCTCTGAGAAGCCGGGAGGGGAGCCTGGCTCGCCGCCTTTGAGACAGCCCTTGAAATCGCCGCCGTAAACCCTGTGAACAACTCGCTCCGCACGAGAACGTGGCCAATGTTCCTGCTGATGGTCGGGCTGGGACTCGCGGCTTGTTCAGCGCCATCCTCTGCAGGATCGGCGCCGTCCGCCCTGGCGACGTCCGCGCCCTCCTTGCCGCCCACTGCCGTCGTCGCGCCGACCGCGCCGGCCCTCCACACGGTCAGTTACGGCGCGCACGTTGGCTTGATCGGGATCGATCCCACGCCGATACTCAACGGCGTGACGGCGATGCGGTTCGAATGGATCGCGCAGACGATCTATTGGCGCGATGTCGAACCGTCGCAGGGCCAGTACGCCTGGGACAAACTCGATGCGGTCGTGGCACCGCTCAGTTCAGGCAACTACAGCCTGCGCCTGCTCGCCGTCGTGCGCGGCACACCGGATTGGGCGAGGCCGGCCGGCGCCGATCTGACGCGCGACGGCCCGCCGACTGACAACGCCGCGTTGGGCGAATTCCTCCACGCGCTCGCCGGCCGCTACACGGGGCAGGTCGCCGCGTACGAAATCTATCCCGAGGCCAACGACGCCCGGCACTGGGCCAGCCCGCAGGGCATATCGCCGCAGGCCTACGCCGCATTGCTCCAGACTGCCTCGACGTCGATCCGCTCTGCCGATCCATTGGCGATCGTCGTGAGCGGCGGACTCGAACCGACGGACGTCGACGACGGCTTGAACGCGATGGACCCGTCCAGATTCCTCGGGGCTATGTATGCGGCCGGCGCGGGGCAATGGTTGGACGCGGTCGGCGTTCACCTCGACGGACGGAACAACCCGCCCAGCGACACGCCGCAGATGACGACCACGCCCAAGCCCGGCTTCAAAGGGCTGTGGGCATACTACTTCCGCAACTACGAGGCGCTGCACGCGGTCATGGCCGCCAACGGCGATTATCGGCATCCCATGTGGCTCACTGGCGTCGGCTGGGCCTCGGCCGCGCCGCCGCCCGACGGTATGCCCTACGCCGCAGACAACACCGAAGACGAGCAGGCCGGTTATCTTGTCGGCGCGGCGTATCAAGTGCGAACGCAACCGTACGTGCAGGTGATGATCGTCGAGAACTTCAACTTGTCGGTGCTGGAGGGCGCCGGTCCGCGTGAGGCGGCTTACAGTCTGATCCGGCCCGACTGGTCGGCGCGGCCTGCGTTCCTGGCGCTGGCCAAAATGCGCCAGGCCGACGTGTTGCCGGCGAGTGCGGAGTCAGGCGCTCCGATGGCGAATTTGGGGCTCGCGCCATGAGGCTGGCACGCGGCATCAAGGCGCCCATCACGATTATTCTCTTTGCTCTTGCGCTGACATGCGGCGTACTGATGGGCAGCTCGATCGACGAGCGCTGGCGAGCTGTTTTTTCCAGATCGGCCACCCCACCCATTCCGCGCGCCGGCTTTGCCTCAAGATCTCCTCCCGCGCCTCTCGCGTCGTCAAGCTATCCGTCAGTCACCGCCCCTTCGCCGATTGCCACACCCATCCCCGGCGGAGGGGACACTGCTTCTATTGGCCTGACGGTTTCGCCACAGGTCAATCTGCTGATCCTCGGGGTTGATTCTTTTGACTCGCCGACGCCGGCGCTCCAGGCCGTTTGGATCGCGGCGCTCGACACGCAGTTGAAGCGCGTCTATTTGCTGCCCCTCTCCCCCAGCCTGTGCGTGACGCCCGCCGGAAAGGACGGCCTCCGCCTCGCCGAGGCCTACGCTGCAGATCCCGGTCAGGGCGCGGGGGGGCCGATGTTTGAGTCCGCAATCGAGAATGCGCCTCACCCGTCTTTGGCGGGAACCATTGCGATCGACGAGCCTCTGTTGGCGGAGTTCGTGGATCGGCTGGGCGGCGTGAGGCTGGGGAAGTACCGGAAGAACGGTGAGGAGGCCGTTGCCTACTTGCGCGCGGCGACAGCTGACGATCCCCTGGCACAACTCAATCGGCAGGGCGAGTTTATGGACGCGATGTACGACCGTGCCAGCCCGGCGTCGGCAAACGATCCGATGCCGTGGGTCGATCTGCTTCTTGCTCGCGGGCGAATTACCTTGCCGCCGGAATTCCTTCGGGCGCTGGCCGCGGCATTCCACGGCTTTGACCCTGCCAACGTCGTCGTCCCGCCACGGCCCGGCGATGGATTCTCGATCTTTGTCACGCCGCAGGGAGAAAAATGCCTGATCGTCGTTCAGCCGGCTACGCCTGCACCGTAGTATTATTCCCGGTGTGCCCGCCCAGCCTCCCATCCACAAGCTCCCCGACCGCGCGCGCTTTTTCGACATCAGCGACTACGCTCGTCCCGTCGCCCGGCTGATCGTCAGCACGCTTCTCTACACCCGCGTCTCGCCCATCCATCTGACAATCGCGTTCACCGTCGCCGGCCTGTCTGCCGCCGGGCTGTTCGCCGCCGGAGGCTACGCGCACGGCCTGCTCGCCGGCCTGCTCCTGCTCGTCAAGAGCGCGCTCGACGCGGCGGACGGATCACTGTCGCGCGCGCGCGGACGCCCTTCGCGCGTGGGGCGCTACCTCGATTCGGTCTGCGACGTTCTAGTGAATCTGGCTGTCTTCGAGGGACTCGCATGGGCCGAGTCGGCGCGCACGGGATCGGGATGGCCGTTTGCCGTCGCGGCAATGGCACTAGCCATCGCCACACTCGAAGGTTCGGTGTTTCACTACTACTACATTGTGAAGCGGCTGTCGGAGGGCGACACGACGAGCTTGCTCGACGAACGCGAGGCACTGCCCTATCCGTGGGACAATCCCGGCCTGACGAGGATATTGCAACTCGCGTATCTCGTCATCTATGGCTGGCAGGACCGATTGATGGCGTGGCTCGATCGACTCGTCACTTCACCCCAGCCGCCCCGCCCCCCGGCGCCCTCACATCCCTACCTCACCGCGACAACAGCCCTCGGCCTCGGCACGCAGTTGCTGATCATAGCCGTGTACGCCGTCCTCGGTCATCCCTACTGGGCGCTCTATTTCTTCCTCGGGCCGGGGCTGGCGTATTGGGGATTACTGCTAATTGTGAGAAAATGGACGGCGGAGATTTGATATGACCCTGCTCAATCCTTCCGAAATCGAACAGCGTCTCCGGACTCTGCCCGGCTGGAAAGTCGAGGGCGGCGAATTGACGAAGACCTACGTCGTTCGCTCTTTCGCTCACGGCGTGTTGTTCGTCGGCGCTATCGCGCAGTTGGCCGAAGCCGCCGACCATCATCCCGATGTGAGCATTCACGCTTATCGCCACGTAACAGTCAGACTCTCGACGCACAGCGAAGGCGGGATCACCGAAAGAGATGTCAGTCTGGCAACGCAGATCGAAGCCCTGCCTCACAAGGCCCCGGCGCAAAAGACGGTGGTTTGAGCCGAGGCGCCAATCGCCGCAACTCGAAAGGAGAGTCCATCATGAACAATCGTCCGAATTTGTGGGCCTTCGGAGCATTCATTGCAGGTTTGCTGGTGCCTGTGCTCAGTTGCGCCGCCCTCATGATTGCCGCCGGATTCGCGCTGGGGCAAATGGGCAGCGGCGTGTCCGGGCTTCCGTCGTCGGGCGTCACTGTCGGCGCAGGCCCCGGCGTCGCGCTGATCTCGGTCGAGGGCACGATCACGTCAGGGTCGGCAACGCCGTTCACCACCGGGGTCGCAGCTTCCGACGACATCCTCGACGAAATCAAGAAGGCGAAAGATGACAGGGAGGCCAAAGCCATCTTGCTCAAGGTCAACAGCCCCGGCGGAGGCGCTGTGGCCTCGGATGAAATCTATCACGCCCTCAAAGGCGCGGGCAAGCCAATCGTCGTGGTGATGGGCGACCTGGCTGCCTCGGGCGGTTACTACATCAGCATGGCCGGCGACTGGATCATCGCCAACCCGAACACGCTCACCGGCTCCATCGGCGTCATCAGCGCATTCCCCAACGCGCAGCGGATGCTCGACAAGGTGGGCGTCGAGATCGTCACGATCAAGTCTGGTCCGGCTAAGGACACTGGCAGTCCCTTCCGCGAAATGACCGATGCCGAGCAAGCGCGCTGGCAGTCGCTGATTGACGAAGTCTACAGCGGATTCGTGCAGGTCGTCGTGGATGGCCGGCACATGACAGAGGGCGACGTCCGCAAACTCGCCGACGGCAGTGTTTACACCGGCAAGCAGGCGCTCGAGTTGGGGCTGGTGGACGCGCTGGGCTACGAGGAAGACGCGATCGCGAAAGCGGCCGAGTTGGGCGGCATCACGGGCAAGCCGCGCATTATCAAATATCACCGCCAGCCGACGCTCTTCGATGTTCTCAACAGCGCCGCTTCCAGCCGCAGTCTGCTTCCCACGCCCAAGGAAGTCTCTGACTGGCTTGGTTGGCCGACGATCTCGTTTGTGTATCGGTAGTTGATTGAGACGCAGACCAACGCTGATGAACGCTGATTCACGCTGATTCTGGATCCGATCTGCGTCTATCAGCGTGAATCAGCGTCCCATCGGGCGGCAGTGATCCGAGGGCGGACGGGCAGGCGATGGGATTCTAGTCATTCATCTCGTTGCCCCCTGCCTGATAGCCATGTATAATCAACCTGCGATATCGGTTGGGCAGACGACTGGAGGCCAGCCATGAGTGAACATTCCCCAGACGTGATTTCTCCCGTACAGCAAAGCAGCGCCGACTTGGAGTGCGGCTATCGCTGGGTACGCGTCAAGCAACCCGACGGGACGGAGGTTATGACCCGGCAGTTGTTGACGGCGGCCGACTTTCTCAACCCACGCGAGGGAGACATCATGTCACAGCGCCCATTTCACAAACAGGCCGATTGGGATCTCGGCCAGACGCTGCTTCCGTTCCTCAAAGTCAAACGCCCCGAACTGACCGTGTTCGGGGACATGATCATGAAATGGGGCATTCCCGGCCTGGACGAACCTTCTCCGGACCTGGCCGTCATCCCCAACGTCCAGGACCCTGAGGCCGACCGGGGCGAGTTCGACGTATTGGCCGAAGGGACGAAGCCAATTCTGATCATCGAGATTGTGTCACCCCGCTATCGCAAGGAGGACCGGCAAAAAAAACTGGAGATATACGAGCGGGCCGGAGTGCAAGAGTACGTCATCCTCGATCGGGTATGGCGCAAGGGGCAGAGGACAGACGAAATCCGGGGCTACCGCCTGGTGAATGGGATATACCGGGAAATACTCCCCGACGAGGATGGACGGTTGTACTGTGAGACGGTGCAACTGTTCATCGCGCTGGAGCACGGGCGGGTGGCGTTGTGGGACGCAGAAACCGGCGCGCGGCTGCCAACGGCCGAGGCGGCCCATGTGGCGATGGCAGAAGCAGAAGCCCGCGCCGAGGCCGAGGCCCGCGCACGCCTGGAGGCCGAAGCCCGCCTGGCTGAACTTCAAGCCGAACTGGCCCGGCTGCGAGGCGAGAGGGCCAGCGGGGCCGGGTGACACGGCCTGCCTTCCAGTCAACTCGTCCCGCCGGCCAGCCTTTTATACCTCTCCCACCCGGTTGCGGCCCGAATTCTTTGCGATGTACAAGGCGGAGTCGGCTTGATCGAGCAAGGCGGCGAGATCGGGGCAAGCGCCGCCGAGGGCGGCGATGCCCAGACTGATGGTGACGGTCAAGGGGCAGTTAGGCCCGTCGAACGGCATGTCGGCTACACAGCGGCGCAGCCGCTCCGCCGCATTATGCGCGCCAACGAGATCGACCTCCGGCAGGATCGCCGCGAACTCCTCGCCGCCATAGCGGCCGAGCAAGTCGATCTCGCGCAGGTTTTCGCGGCAACGCAGCGCGAGCACGCGCAACACCTGGTCGCCGAGGGCATGGCCGAAGGTGTCGTTGACCTGCTTGAAGGAATCAATATCGAACATGATTGCCGACAAGGCCCGGCGATAGCGTTTGGCGCGGTCGAACTCGCGGTCGCCCAATTCGAAGAAATGGCGGCGCGTATGCACGCCCGTCAGATCGTCGGTGATGGCCAGCCGCCGCACCTCGGCGAACAGGCGCGCGTTTTCGAGCGCGATGCCGGCATTCGTAGCCAGCGTCTGGCACAGGCGCGCTTCGGCTTCGGTCCAGATGCGGTCTTGACGGCTGTCCCACAGCAGAGCATAACCCAGCGCGCGGTCGGCCGAAAGCAGCGGCACGAGCAGTGCGCTCCGGCCTCCGGCCTGCTGCAATGTCATCCGACTCGCATGGTCGGTATTTGGATCGCTCACCCGCATCGTCAGCGTTCGGCCCTCCTGGAGCGCCCTGATGATCTGCGGGTGGTCGCGCAAGTCATATCTCTCGCCCACGACGGAGACTCGCTCCAGTTCGTTGGCGTCGGGGCCAAAGTATTCGGCCAGAATCGTGGTTTGGCTGGTCTCCCAGTCAATTGACTGAACGTAGGCGCTGGTGCCTTGGACGACGCGTGTCATTTGTTCGGCGATGTTGCCGAGGACGGCGGACAGGTCCAGCGTGCGCGCAATCGCCGCACTGCTCTCATACAAGACCCCCAGTTCCTCGGTGCGCTGGATGACCTGGCTGAACAACCGGGCGTTTTCGATGGCGACGGCGGCCTGGTTGGCGAGTGTGCTCAGGGTCTGCGCGTCGTCGGGCGTGTAGGCGTCGGCTCGATAACATTGCGCCGAGAGCATTCCCATGACTTTCTCGCCACGGCGCATGGGCACGGCCAGGATTGACTGCACGCTGTTCGGGTCGCCGAAATGGACTGCGTCCAAGTTGCTCTCGGCAGCCACATCTTTGATCAGCAAAGTCTCCCCGGTGGAGATGACGCGCCCGCTGAGGCCGCGGTTGATGGGAATGCGCTGATTGGGCGCGCGGCCGGTGCGTTCAACCAGATAAACGCTTTCGATGTCGTGGCGCGCCTCGTCGAGCAGAGAGATGACGAACGCCTCGCTGGGCATTAGCTGAGAAGCGGCGTGGTGAATGGCTGCGTAGACCTGCTCCGGGTCGAGGCTGGTGCTGATCTCCTGGCTGGCGCGGTGGAGGATCGCCCGGCTTTCAGCCGCCTGAACGGCCGACTTGTACAGCCGCGCGTTTTCGATGGCGATGGCGATCTGGTCGGCGAGGGCCGTCACCAGCCGCACATCCGCTTCGGAGAAGGCGCCGACTCGCGGGCTTTCGAGGTTGAGCGCGCCCACCAGCGTCTCGCCTTTCTTGATGGGCACGATGAATTCGGATCGGATCGCCCGGCCTACTTCCAGGTAATCGGGGTCCTGCGTCACGTCGTTGACGAGGACGGCTTGCCCGGTTTGGATCAGCCGGCCGTGTAAGCCCTCGCCAACGTGAAGGCGCGCACCGAGCATGCGGCTCGCCTGTTCCGAGGTGAAGCCGCGCATCACGCGCACTTCCAGCGCCTGCTCGTCTTCGAGGAAGATGGCGACACTGCCGTGCGTCGCGCCGGTGAGGTTGATGGCCTCCTCGACGACGAGATTCTCGACCTCGCCCAGATCGAGTGTGGCCGCCAGCCGCCGGCTGACGCGCCCCAGCGCCGAGAGTTCGGTCAGGCGGCTCTGCGTTTCGTCATACAGGCGGGCGTTCTCCATGGCAACAGCGGCCTGGGACGCGAACAGGTTGATTAGCCGCAGGTCGGCGGACGTGAACTGCCGCGCCGGATCGGTGTGATAGGCGCTGAGTGTGCCGAGCACCCGTCCGCCCAGCAGAAGCGGCACGACCAGGAGCGCGCGCCACGGCCCGTCTGCAAACTTTGGCCCGCGGCCCTCCCAATTGGGATAGTCAGGAACGATCAGCGGCTCGCAGGATTCGGCCACCCGGCCGCTAGCGCCCTCGCCCAGCGCGACGCGCGTGCCGACATAGTTTTTTCCCATGTTGCGCTCGACGGCGATTACCAGCTCGGCCCTCGCCGGATCAAAGATGGACAGATTTCCGCCGATCGCGTCCAGCAGCGCCAGCGCGCGATCGAGCACCGCCTGAAGCAGGCGGGGCAAATCGAGTTCGCCAGAAATGTCGGCCAGGGTAGCGCGGAGCGCGTCCAATTCGTCGGCACGCCGCCGCTCGCTGGCCACCAGCCGGGCGCGGCCGATGGCGACGCCCGCCAGATTGGCGGCGGCGGTCAACACGTCGAAATCGCCTCGGTCAAACGAGTTCGGGCGGCTGCTCTCGACACACAGCACGCCGGCCACCTTGCCGCCGATCGGGATCGGCACGTCCACTTCAGAACCGGAGTTGAGGCCGGGTACGTAACGCGGGTCGCGGGTCACGTCAGGTGTGTAGTGGAGTTGGCCATCCAGCAGCGGGCGCTCGCTCAGTCCCTGGCCGGGTGGGATCCGTTGAAGATGACTCACGTCGGCCCAGCCAGCGCTGGCCGCCAGCCGGCGCACCCCGGTGTCCTCGTCCAGAAGAAACAGCCCGAGGTTGGCGTAGCCCAGCGCGTCGCCCAGCCGATCCACCACCCGCCGGCAACTTTCGGCCACGTCGAGCGAGGCGGCGAGATCGGCGCTGAGTCGGAAGAGAGCCTCCTGCCGCTGGGCCTGGGCGCGCTCGGACTGAAACAGCCGGGCGTTCTCGATGGCAATGGCCGCGTCGTCGGCCAGCCCAACCAGCAGCGCCTCGTCTTCCGGAGTAAATGGCAGGCCGTTTTCTTTGTCCGACAGATACAGGCCGCCTGTAACTGCGCCCCGCACAATGACGGGCACACTCAGTAAAGTCGTCATCTGCGGATGATGGGGCGGAAAGCCGACTGACCGCGGGTCTCGCCTCAAGTCGTGCAGGCGAATGGGCGCGCCCTCCTTCAACACGGCGCCGATGAGGCCGTCGCCCACGGGCGGCTCGCCGATCATTTGCCGTTCTGTCTCACTCAGCCCGGCAGTCCGGAAGTGAGCCAATCCGCCGTCGCCAGCCACCACGGCCAATGCGGCGTAGCGCGCCTGCGCCAGCCGGCGCGCCGTTTCGACCGCACTTTGCAGGACGACGTCGAGGCGCAGTTCCGACGCAAAGGCGCGGCTGGCCTCATGCCGGGCGCGCAGTTGATCGGCGCGGCGCAGCGTCTCTTCCAGCAATCTGGCCTTCTCGATGGCAATCGCCGCCAGATCGGCCAGAGCGCGCAGGAGCCGGCGGGCGCGGTCGTCGCGCGGCAAGCCGTCGAGCGCGATGACGCCGATGGCCGCGTGCCCGGTCCTGAGCGGCACGTTGGTCAACTGGCCGGTGAACGTGTCGGTGTAATCGCGCACGACGCGCGGATCGGACGAGGTGTCGGCGACTTCCACCATTTTGCCGCGCCCGACGGAATCAGCGAACGTGCCCTCGTCGGCGCGCAGGCGGCGGGCGTTGAAGGCGCGCACTTCCTCGTCGGGCAGGCCGACGCTGACGAGTATCCGCAGGGTGCGCGTCTCCGGATCGACCAGCATGACACTGCCCCGATCCTGGTTCACCAATTTCACCGCCTCGGCCAGCACCAACTGCAATGTCTCCTCGGCGGTCTGCGCCCGGTTCAGGGCTTCGCCCACCCGAGCCAGCATGCCGAGTTCTTCGGCGCGCATTTCGGCTTCGGCACGCGACCGGGCCCTCTCCAGCGCCACCGCCGTCTGATTGGCGATCAGCGACAGCAATTGGATTTCGTCGTCGCCAAATCGCCGGCGCGACCGAGAATGGACGAGCATGGCCCCGACGACGCGCCCCTCGAAGAGCATCGGAACGCTCAGACCGGAGGCGATCCCCTGTTCACGCACCAGCGGATGAACGACGAAGGCCAGTTCACGCGAGTAGTCTTCGACGGAGACGGCCTTACCCTGCAATACGGTATAGCCGGTTTGCGAAGCGTCGCCCCGCCCGAGTTCAAGGCCGGCGAACTCTGCCGGCCAGCCGCGCACCGCGCGCGCCAGCAGCCGCCCCTCGGCGTCGGGCAATACCACCGCACTGAACTCGGTCTCCAGCGCGGAGGCGGCAACCTCGACGGCGCGGTTGGCCACGGCGCTTTCGTCGGACGCTTCCAGCAAATGGCGCGAGAGTTCAAGGAGCGCAGATTGTGTCTTCCCCTGCGTCTTCAGCCTTCGGCGCATCTCGTCCAAACTGCGAGCCAGATCCCTGACCTCGGCCAGCCCCCCGGCTGAAATCGGCGTCTCGAGATCTCCCACACCGATCAGGCGCGCTGCAGCCTCCAGTTCAGAGATGGGGCGCAGTACGCCGCCCTGGGTGACGACAATTGCAGCGAAAACGATCAGCGCTACCATCGCCAGCAGACCTATCTGGATGAGTTCAACCTTTGCGAGGTCTGCCTCGGCATCCGCCTGGAACAGCCGCACCGCCTCGTCCATCTCAGCCAGCAGCCGGGGCGAGACGGAATCCACCCTGGCGGCTGCCGCGGCGAAGGCCGCGCTCTGTGGATCATTTTGCAGCACGTCGGCGATTGCCAGACGCATCTCATACCAGGAGGCGCGCACGGCTTCGAGTTCGGCAAGCACGTCTGAATAGGAGGTGGGTGGCAGGGTAACGGTTTTCCCGTCGGTGTAAGGGACCTCGCCGCCC
>JACQED010000362.1 GCA_016200785.1 Chloroflexota bacterium | reverse complement strand
GCCTTTGAGCGGCTCGAAGATTTTCTTCGGCAGAGTGTCGCGATCGCGCCCGGCTCCCTCACGCGCGTTGAAGGCTCTCAGCATGTTCAACCGGCGGCGGCCCACTTCGCGAATTTCCTCCAGCGTCACATCCCAGCCGGTCGCCGCGCGCATAAGCGCGACGGTTTCCTCCGGGCCGTAAAGTTGATAGGCCCGGCCCCACACGAACTGGCACAGGTCGGCGCTGTCGAGGAAAGAATAGTTCAACTGTGTCTCATACGCAAATTTCACTTTAGCCGGATTCATGTCCTTCGGCTTCTGCGGCTCGGCCAGGCCCAGTGCCGCCAGCCGGCTGAGGAAAAGTTCGGGTGACTTGGGCATATACACAGTGTCGTGATCGCTCGACTGATGATCCGCGCCGAACGGATTGACGGCGTAGATCAACCCGAGTGAGCGTTTGGTCTGCGGCATGTGCGCCGGCAGTTCTTGCCCTTTGACGGCGACGACGAAGTCTTCAGCGCCGCGCCCGATCTTCGCCGCTGCCCGCGCCGATCCTTCGGCCAACACTTCGCCGAAGCCCTCGCGCTTCAGCATCATCTGGGTCATCTTCAACATCATCGCCGCATCGCCCCAGCGCAGTTCGATCCCGTCCGTGTCGGCGGTCGTGATCAGCCCGCGCTCAAAGCACTCGATCGCAAACGCGATCGTCGCGCCTGCGCTGATCGTGTCCGCGCCGTACTGGTTGCAAAGTTGATTCGCCAGCGCGACGGCTTTGAGGTCGCTCACGCCGCAGGCCGCGCCGAACGACCACAGCGTTTCAAACTCCGGCCCGCCGTAGTGCGGCGTGACTTTCGCATCGCGCCACTCGGCCTCCACGACTCGCTTGCAGCGCACGACGCAGGCATAGCACGTATCGCGCTCTTTGAGAATCGTGTCGGCCATCTTCTCGCCGGAGATCGCCTCCGCGCCCTCGAACTGGCCCGTGACATAGTTGCGTGTGGGCAAACCGCCCGAAGCGTTTTGCCCGTTCATCACGTTCGCCGTGCCGTAAACGCCGAGATTCTCGACTGAAAGATTCGCCGGCATTTCTTTCGCGCCGCGCTTGTGGAGTTCCTGAATGGCGGCGGGATCGGCGGCGGTCGGCTTACTGTGGCCGCGCACAGCGATGGCTTTGAGATTTTTGCTCCCCATCACCGCGCCGAGGCCGGTGCGCCCGTGCGCCCGGTTGCTCATGTTCATGATCGAACCGAAGCGGACGAGTTTCTCTCCTGCCGGGCCGATCTGCGCGACCTCGATCTTGTCGTCGCTTAACTCTTGCTTGATCAGTTCTTCGGCCTCGCCGGTGACTTTGCCCCACAAATGCGCCGCGCCGCGCAACTCGTACTGCCCGTCGTGAACCCAGAGATACACCGGCTTCGGCGCCTTGCCGCGAATCACAATGGCGTCCAGGCTGGCGAACTTGAGTTCCGCAGGCCAGAACCCGCCGGCCTGCGCGTCGCCGACCAGCCCGGTAAGCGGTGACTTCGCCACCGCCGTCGCCCGGCTCTGCCCGGAGAGCGGCAGCCCGGTCGTCGCCGACAGCGCGAACGTCAGCGTATTCTCCGGAGCGAGCGGATCGATCCCTTTGGGCGTGTGCTTAAGCAGATAATACAGCCCCAGCGCCGACCCGCCCCAGTATTTGCGGTAGAAGGACTCGTCGGGGTGTTCGACGGTGAGGGAGGAGGCGGTGAGGTCGAGGTGGAGGATGCTTCCAGAAAAGCTATACACTAATGCCTCCGCAGTTCATTCTGCGCTAGAAGGGGAAACAGTTTGAGCCTCTAAACTCATTGTAGCCCGCTCAGGCAAATGTGCAACGGGGGAGAACATGGATTCGCGGAATGGCACGGATCGGGATCGGGGCGGACGAGCATTTGGGCCAACTCAAGCGCGATCCGTTGAATTCCACTAATCCGTTGTTCTTCTCCTCACCACCTCAAACATCAACACCCCCGCTGCCACCGCCGCATTGAGCGACTCGCTCTCCCCCAGCATCGGGATGGACACGCGCCGCTTGGCCAGCCGCTCGGCCTCCGCGCTTGCCCCGTCAGCCTCACCGCCGACGATCAGCGCGGCTGGCTTCGTCCAATCTACTGCGTCATATCGTTCGCCGCCCTTTGGCGAGGCGAGATAAACGGTCAGTCCGGCGAGCGCCCTTTGGATCTCAGGCCACTCGGCGTGAGTGATTAGCAGACGAAAATGCGCACCCATCGCGCCGCGCACGACCTTTGGGTTGAAAGCGTCCACCGTGCCGGGCGACAGGAAAACCGATTCGACATCCGCCGCCGCCGCCGTGCGCAGAATGGCGCCGAGGTTGCCCGGGTCGGCGAGACGGTCGAGGACGAGGACGAAAGAAGTGAGAAGCGGGATGTGAGAGGGAGGAGGAGGAAACGGGAGCACGGCGAGGAGGCCAGGCGGCGCTTCGGTGTCGGAGCAGGCGGCCATGACTGCGGGCGAGACTTCTTCGGCAGATGCGCCGAGTTGGCGCAGGCCGTTCAATGCGGCCCGGACGCGCGCGTCCGGGCGATTGGCGTAGAAGACAAAATCAATCTTTGCCTTCGCCCGGATCGCCTCCTCCGCCAAGCGCACGCCTTCGACGACAAACCGCCTCTCTTTCTCGCGCGTCTTTCTCTGCGATTGGAGAGCGCGGACGAGTTTGACTTTCTCGTTGGCGAGGCTAGTGATCATCCCCATCGTCTGTCAAACTCCGCCTTGAACACTTCAACGGTCGGCGTGTCGATCAATGTGATGCGGATGTCACGCAGGGGTGAGGCCGGCTTGGCTTCGCAGAAGTCGAGAATGGCCTGAGTGATCACCGTCGCGCCGCGATCTTTGGGGAAGCCGAAGATGCCGGTGCTGATCGCGAGCAGGGCAATACTGGCGAGGCCTCTTTCGTGCGCCAGCGTCAGCGCGCTGGTGACAGCGCCGCGCAACAGCGCATCGTCTCTCTCTGGATTCCCACTCCACACCGGGCCGACGGCCCGCACCCACTCGTCGCTCTCGCGCTGAATCCCGGCGCCGCCTTTACGTACAATCGCGCCAGCCACCCCGCCGCCGTGCGCCAGATGCTCGTTCGCCGCGTTCACCACCGCGTCAACGTGTTCTTCGGTGAGATCGCCGTGATAGAGCGAAAGCGTTACACCAGAAGGGAGGAGGTGTTGGGCGATGGGGGTGTTCATAGATACAACCTCTTGAATACAGCGAGTATAGCACGCCCGGTCCCAAGAATCAAAAACCGCACCGATTGAGGTGCGGTTTTACTCAGCGTTCTCAGCGATTCAGCGGCTCAGTGCTTTGCCATCGCCGCGACCTGGCTGAACGCCGCCGCGTCGCGCACGGCGAGGTCGGCCAGCATCTTGCGGTCGAGGGCGACGCCGGCTTTCTTCAAGCCGTCCATCAGGCGGCTGTAAGAGAGGCCGTTGAGGCGCGCGGCCGCGTTGATACGAGCGATCCACAGCCGGCGCAGATCGCGTTTGCGGGTGCGCCGATCGCGGTAAGCGTACCACAGCGAATGCATCATCGCCTCGTTCGCGCGCCGCCACAAGCGATGCCGCGAGCCGAACTGGCCTTCGTTGAGTTTGATGATCTTCTTGTGACGCTGGCGGGTGACGATCCCGCCCTTGACACGAGCCATGCTGTTCTCCTACGACGACGGGTTGAGTTGATACTTCTTCAAATAAGGCGCGAGGCGGTGGATGCGCTTGCGAATCTTCTTGCCCTTCACCTCGATCGTTTTCATGAAAAGGGCCTTCACGCGCTTGGACGTGTTGCGGCGCAGGTGGCCTTTGCCGATCTTCGTCCGCATCAACTTGCCCGACCCGGTCACCTTGAATCGCTTGGCGGTGGCCTTGTGGGTCTTGAGTTTGTACTTGCCGTTGGCTTTGGCTTTTCGAGGCACAGCCCAATCTCCAATCTCAAATTACGAAATATTGCCTACTCGCCGCTCGCCGCTTTGACGGCGACGGCTGTTGGCTTCTCAGTCTTCATCGGCTTTTCCGCCGGGCCGGCGGCCCCGGCGGCTTTGCCCTTTTTGCCGGGAGCCAACACCATCAGCATCGTGCGCCCTTCCATGTCGGGCGTCATCTCGACGAAACCCACGTCGGCGAGTTCGTCGGCGATCTCCTGCAATTCTTTGCGGGCGATGTCCGGGTAAGTAATCTCGCGCCCGCGAAAGCGGATACGGACTTTGACCTTCATCCCCTCGCCCAGCCAGCGCCGCGCGTCGCGCACTTTGAACGATCGGTGATGGTCGGTCGTCTTGGGGCGCAGTCGAATCTCTTTGACCTCGATCTTCGTCTGGGCTTTCTTCGCCTCGCGTTCCTTCTTGGCTTTTTCGTAAAGGAACTTGCCGAAGTTCAGTACGCGGCAGACGGGCGGGTCAGAGTTGGGCGAGACTTCGACCAGATCGAGATCGGCTTCACGCGCGATCCGCAGGGCCTCCTGAATCGGCACGACGCCGACATTCTCGTTGTTCGGCCCGATCAGGCGGACTTCTCGCACCCGGATGGCTTCATTAACTCTATAATCTGATGCGCTGATGGTGTTTCCTCTCTGCAACTTACAAAAAATAAGCCGTGCTGCGCGCTCGAACCGCAGAACGGCCTGCCGACAATGCGGGATGATACCACAGGCGCGGGGAGGAGTCAAACGGACAGGATCGTCGCTTCGAGGTCGCGGGGGAAGCGCGTGATTGCCTCCGGCCCGGCCTCGCCGACGATCACCGTGTCTGAAATGCGGTAGCCCCCGACGCCGGGGACGTACAGCCCTGGCTCCGCGCTCACGACCATCCCCGGCCTGAAGACCGTCGAGTCGCCGTCCTCGATCCACGGCGGCTCGTGGCCCTCCAACCCGAGGCCATGCCCCATCCGATGCTTGATAAATTCGCCGAAGCCCGCCCGCCGGAGAACGTCGAGGCAAACTCTGTTCGTCTCGGCGCACGATCGGCCCGGAGCGATCGCCTCGACACCGGCGGCCTGCGCCGCGCGCATCGCCTCGTAGTATGTCCGATGATCCGCCGATGGCTCGCCGATGAAAAATGTCCGCTCGCTTTCGGCGTGATACCCCCCGACCGAACAGCCAAAACTGAGAATCAGCGGGTCGCCGATTTGCGGCTTCGCCAGCGAGGGCAGACCGTGAGGGAACGCTGCTCTAGGCCCGGCGCATACGATCCCGCCGCTCACACCGCCCACGAAGATCACCTCGCTCAGTTCGGCCATCATCTTGTTGACGACCGCCTGATTGACGATCTGGTTGATCTCCAATTCAGAAATCAGGCCGCGTTCGCGCACCGTCGCCGCGCCGCAGGCTACCATGAAATCGGCGTACTCACCCGCTTTGCGCAACAGCCTCAGTTCTTCGGCGTCTTTAACCAGCCGCATGTCGGCGACGATCCGCCCGCCCTCAGGCGACCAATGCGCGCCGGGAAGATTCTTTTTCAATCGGGTCAGCGTGCCGTCGCCCAGACTGGTCTCGTAACCGATGCGTCCCTTTGCGTGCCCCCAGCCTTTCAGTTTCTGCGCGATCCATTCGACCGGATGCGGCGGGCCGAGATGTTCGAAGTAGACCTCGACGCGAGTCAGCCAATCGTAAGTCGCGGCATGATCCTCTTCGAGTTTGGGGATGAACAAGGCCGGCTCGCCCTCAGCCGGCAACCACGCTCCGACGGTGCGCTCGGTCGGGAAGAAGAAAAAGCCAAGCAGATAATGGATATTGTGAGGCTTGAAGATCAGCAAGCCGTCGAGGTCAGCCTCGTGCAAACGGCGCTGAAGCTCGGCGATCTTGCGGCGGTAGAAAGCGGGCGTGAGGCGCATTCGGGTTATCTCTCCAGCTCGAAGCACACTTTCGCCTCACCCACCACGACTCCCCTCCAATTCCGAATCGGCCCGGCGGCGTAATCCGCCAGCGCGGCGACGGCGGCCTCGTCGATCGCTCCCAACTGCCGCAGAACTTCGATCGTCACGGCCTTCAACGCCCGGCTCATCGGATCGCCGTCCAGAATTTTCAAGGCGACGCCGAGCGCGGGTGATCCGGGGCCGAGAGCGCCGGGAGCGATCCCCACACCTTCATAGCCCTCCGCGCCCCCTTTCGCGATCAGCCGTCCGGCCCCGAGTCGAATCAACTCCGTGTCCAGGCGGCCCCGGCCGGAGACCATCTCCGGGTGCGAGGTCATCGCAGAGACGATCTCGCGGCACGCCTCAGTCCGTGCCGGGGAGAGGCCGGCGGGATCCATCAAACGGACGAACGCCCGCGCGGCGTGCCGCAATGGGAGCGCAAACGTCGGGGCCGAGCATCCATCCACACCGACGACGATCGCCGCCGGATCGATCCCCGCCATGTCGGCAACCGCGGCGAGGTTGGCCTGTTGAATCGGATGCGCGGGATCGATGTACGGCATCGCCCCGTCCCATCCGCCCTCGCGCAAATGCGCCGCGTGCGCCAGCATGCCGCTGTGCTTGCCCGAGCAATTGTTATGGATCGAAGTGGGAGATTCGCCCGCGCGATCGAGTCGCAGGGCCGACTCAGAATCCATCGGGCGATGAGCGCCGCACAGCAGATCGTTTTCCGACAGGCCGAGGCGGAGCAGCAGACCGGCGGCGGTTCGAGTATGCACGTCCGTGCCGGCGTGCGAGGCGCAGATCAACGCCAGTTCTTGTGGCGTGACGGCGTACCGCGCTGCTGCGCCGGATTCGATCACCGGCAGAGCCTGAAACGGTTTGGCGGTCGAGCGGAGGAAGGTGACGAGATCGGGATCGCCGACAGAGGCGACGAGGTTTCCGGCCACATCGGCGACGGCCAGCGCGCCGTGATGCAGGGACTCCACGATGCTTCCCCGGCGCATCTCGAGCACGGGCGCGAGAGCGCTCACTCGTCGCCGTTCCCGCCGCGCGCGCTCTCGACGAGGCGATCGAGTCCGGTTTTTACGCGGCGGGCGAGATGCTCGCGGTTGGCTTCGCTGACCGGGAAGAATTCCAGAAGTTCGGGCACGGCGCCGGCGCTGTCGGCGGGAGCACGGCGGGAGGCAAGGCGCACGATCTTGCGGCGCGCGGTCTTGAGAAAATCCATGGTCGCCTTCACGCCCTCTTTGTCAGTCAGCGGCCCGCGGCCCGGGACGATGACGTCGGCCGGGAACCTGGGCTTGCGCAGGACGGCCAGGCTCTCCAGCCAGGCATCGATGTCGGCCTCGGCTAGAAAGGGCGCGGTATTCACAACGACCGCATCGCCGGTGAAGACGATTCTTGCTCCGGGGAAGTGCACCCAGATCGCCCCGGGCGCGGACCCCGGCATGTGGATCAAATGAATCTCGTGACCCCCTTTGATCAGCGTCAGCCGTTCGCCGAAGGTCAACTGCGGCGGGACGAGGCGAACGCCCGCCAATTCATCGGCCAGTTCGAAATCGTTTCCGATCTCGTCGCCGCCCACGCGGTGCACTTCGGGATAAGCGCGTATGCGTTCCGCCGTCAACTCATGCGCGACGACGGGCGCTTCGAACCACTGATTACCCAAAACGCGATCCCGATGGTGGTCGGAGTTGATCACGAAGCGGATCGGCTGCTGGGACAATTGTGTCAATTTCAGCCGCCACTTGCGGCAGTCGGCCGGGCTGGTCGGGGTATCGATGCAGATGATGCCATCCTTGGTCACCACCGCTCCGACGTTGACGCCCTTGAAAGAGGTCTCGGCGTATATGCCAGAGGCAAGTTTGTGCATAAGTTGTTTCGTGGGAGCGCCCCAGGACGACTGCGTCACATCGCCTCTGAGCGCGGCCTCACAATCGCGACAGCAGCTCCTTTTCCGCCTGACTGAGCGCGCTTTCTACCTGGTCTAAGTTCGCCGCCGCGCCGCCGCCCTGTGCCAGCGATGGGCTGCCGCCTCCTCGTCCTGAGCCGAGCGCGGCCAGTGCGCTTTTGAGGATGACGTTCATATCGGGCGCGAGGCCCTCGGCCCGGGCAAGGACAAGGTGAGCTTTTTCGCCCGCCGTGCCGAGCAGGGCTACGCTGTTCGCCTGCGCGGCGAGTTTGCCGGCGAGCGCGCGCAGTTCCGCGGCGTCACGCTCGGGCCAGGCTTTGCGGATCACGCGCAGACCGTCGAGGCTGGAGGCAGACGCCGCCAACGAGGCCGCTTCGTAGTCGAGCAACTGGTCGCGTGCCGTTTTGAGTTCGCGGCGATTCGTCTGCGCTTCCGCCCTCAGCCGGGCCACGGCCTGATCGACTTCCCAGAATCCGCAGGTGAAGTCAGCGGCGAGTTGATTGACGATCGCGTTCTTTTGCCGGTAATCGTCCAGCGCCCGGCGGCCACAGCGAAACTCAACGCGCAATTGGCCGGAGACATTCCGGCGGAACGTCTCTGTTTTGATAATCTTGATCGTGCCGATCTCGCCAGTGCAGGCGACGTGCGTGCCGCCGCAGGCGTTGAAGTCGAAGTCGCCGATCGCCACCACGCGCAGAGCGCCGGGTTCCAATCCCTCCGGCGTTTTTCGCAAAGCGATCTTCGCCAATTCATCCTCCGATGGGAACCAGGCTTTGACGGGAACGTTCTCCATCACGACCCGATTGGCGAGTTCTTCGGCGCGTTCGAGCGCCTCGGCAGACAGAGATGACGCGGCGAGGTCAATCGTCACCGAGTCCGCGCCGAGGTGAAAGCTCACCGTCTCCGCATTCGCCTCTCGCACGAACGCCTGCGACAGAATGTGCTGGCCGGTGTGCTGCTGCATGTGGTCGAAGCGGCGCGCCCAATCCACCTCGCCGCGCGCCTCTTCGCCGGAAACTTCCCCGGCCAACACGTGAACGATCGCGCCGTCGGCGGGCCGCACGACCACATCCACCACCTGCGAGCCGTTGATGGTCCCCTTGTCGAACGGCTGGCCGCCCGACGATGGATAAAAGTACGTCTTATCCAGCACGACCGCCGGGCGCTTGTCGAAAGTGAGTCGCTCGACGATGCGCGCGGTGAACATACGGGTGTAAGAGTCAAAGTAGTAGGCACGCCTTTCCGGCGCGGCGGATTCAGTCATGAGTAGGAGTGTCTTTCAGGCGCGAGGGATTAAGTCACCCGTTCAACGGCACAGTGAAACTAAACGTCGCCCCTTGCCCCGGCTCGCTTTCGACCCAGATCTTTCCGCCGTGGGCCTCCACGGCCAACTTGCAAAAGGCGAGGCCAAGCCCCAGACCCTTCGGGGCGCCGTCACGGTAGATGCGGGCAAACCGAGTGAAGATTCGCGTGTGCTCGCTGGCGGGGATGCCCGGGCCGGTGTCTTTGACGCTCACGGTGATCGCTTCGTCGTCGGCTTTGGCCGAGACCGTTACCGTGCCGCCGGCGTCGGTGTACTTCACCCCGTTCTCCACGAGATTGATCACCACCCGGCGGATCATATCGGCATCCACGTTGATTGACGGCAGGCGCGGCGGCGCGTCCAGACGAAGCACGATGCCCTTGCCATCGGCGACGGGATGAACTTGCTCGGCGGCCTCCGCGATCAGCGCGTTGATCGAGACGTTCTCCCGGTGGAGCACGGCTTTGCCCGACTCCAGCCGCCTCACATCGAGCAATGAGTCGACCAAGCGTGAGAGGCGCTGGCTGCTGCGGACGGCAATCGCCAGCACCGAGGCCAGCGCCTCGTCGTTCGGAGGCAACGAGGCTTCCAGCACCTCCAGACTACTCATGATGTTGGCGAGGGGCGAGCGCAGATCGTGGAAGATCATCGAGACCATGTCCGAGCGCATTTCCTCCAACTGCAGGCGCTCCGAGATGTCGTGCTCGATCCACTGGATGAATTCCTGGCCGCCTTGCACGATGCGCTTCGCGTGAACCTCGACCGGCACCTCCCGGCCATCCTGCGCGCTGGCGCGTGTTTCGAACGACACCTCTTTGCCCGCGGCGATGCTCCGAAAACGCTCTGTCCCGACCGGGCCGGTGCCCATGCGATGCACGGCCCCGATCGACAGGCGTCTAATTTCCTCGCGGGTGTAGCCGAGGAAGTCAACGGCCTTGCGGTTGACGTCGGTGATCTGGCCTGAGAGATCGGTGATGAGTATCGGATCGATACTGTCTTCGAACAGCGCGGCGTAGCGGGCCTCGGCGGCCTGGATGTCCACGAAGAGCTGGGCGTGGGCGATGGCGTTGCTGGCCATTTCGGCGATACCGCTCAGGAGATTCAGATCGTCCACGTTGAAGTTGCCCCGGCGAGGATTCAGCGCTTGGATGACGCCGATGACACGATCGTTGACTGTGATCGGCGCACAGATGATCGAGCGCGTGACGAAGCCGATCATCAGGTCAACCTCCCCGAAGAAACGCGGGTCGCTCTTGACTTCGGGCACGAGGACGGGGCGACCCGACTTGGCCACCCAGCCGGCGATGCCCTGCCCCAACTTCAACTTCATCCCGACGACGCCCTGCGAGGCGACCCCCTCGGCGACTTTGAATTCGAGCTGGTCGTCCCGCACGAGCGCGATGGACACGGCCTCGACGCTCAAGGCAATGGCAACGCGCGACAGCAGAAGGCGTAAAACCTCATCGAGATCGAGGGTGGACGCGACGGCCTGCGCGGTCTCAGCCAGCGCCGCCATAGTTTGCGCCTGTTTGCGGATTTCCTCGTACAGGCGCGCGTTGACGACGGCGGTGGCGGCCTGCTCGGCGAACGCGGCAACCACGCGCCCGTCCTCCTCGGAGTAGCTGCCCGGCACGTAACTATCCACCGTCAGCACGCCGATCACATCGCCTTTGACCATGAGCGGCGCGCCGATCCACGTCCGGATGAGCCGCTGTTCGGCCGTGTTGCCTTCTATCCAATCCGGCTCTTGACGCACGTCGTCGATCACGATCGGGCGGCGCTGGTTGACTACCCGGAAGGCGACGCCGGAGGCGCTGAATGTCTGGTTGAGCATCGCCGCCGGCTCTTTGAAGCCGCGCGCCGCCACGACGCGCAGGTGATTCTCGCCCGTGGTGTCGCGCAGGAGAATCGCGCTGCTGTCGGATCGGATCACCCGGCCCAACTGTTCGAGGATCAGCGGCAGGACACTGTCGAGATCGAGTGTCTGGTTGATGGTGCGCGAGACTTGCTGGAGGGTGTCGCTCAAGGCGCGGCGGCGCTGTTCGGCGGCGAACAGGCGTGCGTTGTCAATCGCGATCGCCGCCTGATCGGCAATCGCCTTCAGCAGGGCCAGGTCGCCTTCGCCAAAATAGCCGGGGAGGGTATGGACGAGGGTAAGCACGCCGACGACCTGATCGCGCCACGACAACGGCACGGCGACGACGGCCTTGGGGCCGGCAGGCGGCGCGCTGGGGAGCACATACCAGCGCGGATCATCCTCGGCGTTGGCAACCGCCACGCCCTCTTTGTGGCGCGCCACCCAGCCGGCCAGCCCGCGTTCGACGTAAGGCGTGAGTTGCTCTGCCGCGTTCCCGATCACCCGGCCGTTGAAGAGCAACGCCCCGTACGACACCTTCCCTTGCTCGTCCAACACGACCAGGCTGGCGTTGACCGCGCCCACGCTTTCGGCGGTGAGGTGCAGAATGCGCGAGAGCAGATTGGCCAGATCGAGCCGGCTGGCTATCTCGCGGCTGATGTGATACAGCAGTTCAAGCCGGCTGCTATCGCGCTGATCGGTTGCGGCCAAATCTGTCACCGTCATAGATACTTTAGACCATTGCCTGTGTTGAACAACACCACTCGCTCGTCGCCGTTCAGCCAACCTGACGCTTTCAGTTTTCGGGCGGCGGCGAGCGTGGCGGCGCCCTCGGGCGCGGCGAAGACACCCTCTCTCGCCGCCAGCCAATGCGCGGCCTCGATCATCTCCTCGTCGCTCACCGCGATCGCCGTCCCTTTCGACTCCCGCAGGGCGCGCAGGATCAAGCGGTCGGCGAAAGGCCTGGGCACACGCAGGCCCGAGGCGCGGGTGGCCGCGTTCGGCCACGACTCGCACGTTTCGGCGCCGGACTCAAAGGCGCGCACCACCGGCGCGCAACCTGAGGCCTGCACCGAAACCATCCGCGGGCGGCTGCCGCTCACCCAGCCCAGCCTCTCCAATTCCTCGAACGCCTTCCACATTCCGACGAGGCCCGTGCCGCCGCCGGTCGGGTAGATGATCACATCGGGCAGTTGCCAGCCGAAGCCCTCGGCGATTTCGCAGCCCATGATCTTTTTGCCCTCGGCGCGGTACGGCTCTTTGAACGTCGAAACGTCGAGCCAACCCTCCGAAGCGGCCTTGTCGGCGGCGAGGCGTCCGGCGGCGTCAATCAGCCCATCCACCAGAATCACCTCCGCGCCGGCCGCGCGGCACTCGGCGACGTTCACCGCCGGGGCGTCTTTCGGCATGAAAATGTGAGCGCGGAGTCCGCCCCGGGCGGCGTAGGCCGCCAGCGCGCCGCCGGCGTTGCCGGCCGTCGGGGCGACGAATTCCCGGACGCCGAGTTCGTTCGCTTTTGACACCGCCGCCGCCATCCCGCGCGCTTTGAAACTGCCCGTCGGGTTCGTGCCCTCGTCTTTGATGAAGAGGCCGGGCACGCCGATCTCTGCCCCGGATGCCCGGGCATGAAGCAGCGCGCCATCACCTTCTCCGAGCGTGATGACGCACGCCGGATCGCCGACGGGCAACACTTCGCACCAGCGCCACATGCCGCGCGGGCGGCGGGTGATTTCGTCCCGATCGACTTTGGCGCGAATTGCTCCGACATCGTACCGGGCCAGCAGCGGCGACTGGCACTCCACATGAAAAGTCTGGATTTTTCCGGCGTCGAACGTCTGTCCGCACTCCGGGCAGGCCAAGTGTGTTATGAACGACATTCAAGCCGAGTATAGCACAAGGGGGAGGGAGGGCGCAATTTTCGGGGAATGAAGGGGAGTTACGGCCTCGCCGCCAACTTCACATTCACGTCCATCGTCTTTCCCTCGCGGATGATCGTGAGCCGCACGGTCTGGCCGACCTCGGTATGGTAGACGAGGTAACTGAGGAAATCGTTGAAGTCAATCACCGGTTGGCCGTCAATGGCGATGATCAGGTCGCCGCCCGGCGAAACGTCGCCCGTGCTCGAACGGCGCGCGCCGGCGCGCAGGCTCGCCGCTTCGGCCGGGCTGCCCGGCACAATGCTGGTGACGTAGACGCCGGTGCTCTGCGGCAGGCCGAGAGCTTCCTGCTGGGCCAGCGAAATTGAATCCATGCTGCCGATGCCGATATACGGGTACGTGTAGCGGCCCTCCGCAATCAAGTGCGGCAGGATGCGCTTGACCGTGTTCACCGCTACGGCAAAGCCGACGCCGGAATTCACGCCGGTCGCGCTGTCAATGGCGCGGTTCACGCCGATCACTCTGCCTTGCAAGTCGAGCAACGGCCCGCCCGAATTGCCGGGATTGATCGCCGCGTCGGTCTGGATGATGTCGGGCGCGGAGAACGGCTGGCCCGCAGTCGTGGCCCGTTCGGAACTGAGCGTGCGGCCCAGGCCGCTCACGATGCCGATCGTCATCGTGCCCGCGAGGCCGAACGGATTACCGATGGCGACCACGCTCTGGCCCACCTGCACCGTGTCTGAGTCGCCCAGTTCGACGACGGTGAGTTTTTCGGGCGGCACGTCAACGTGAAGCACGGCAATGTCGGCGTCCTTGTCGGCGCCGATGACTTTGGCATAGACTTTGAGGCCGCCGGGGAAATCCACCTCGATGCGCCGCGCGCCCTCGACGACGTGGTTGTTCGTGACGATGTGCCCTGCGGCGTCAATCACGAAGCCGGAGCCCAGGCTCTCGCCCCCACTGGACTCGACGAGCACGAAGACAACCGCCGGGTTGACTCTCCTGTACAACGCGACCAGCGATGTGTCCTCGGCGCCCGGCTGGGCGACGACCGGCGGCAGAGTTGAGACGGGAACGGCGGGCGTGCTCGACGGGGCAGGATAGGTCAGCGCCGGAGTGACGGCGGTCCGAGTCGGCTGGACAACCGCGCTGGGCAGAGGCTCGGATCGAAACAGTCCGCTGGAACAAGCCAGGGCCGAAATAGTCAGCGCCGCCAGGCCAATCAGAGCCGGGCGGCGAAGATCGAGGCGATGAGTTTTGATCATGAACGAGTCACTTCGTTTCGCGCAGGTGAGCGAGTTCGGCAAAGAGGGCGCGTTCCTTCTCTGTGAGGTTGCGAGGGATCTGGATTTGAAGTCGGGCGTATAGGTCGCCAAAGGTTTCCGGTTCGTGGAGACGCGGCATGCCTTTGCCACGCAGGCGGATCGTCTGCCCGGTCTGACTCTCTGGCGCGATTCTGAGGACGACTTCGCCGTCGAGCGTTTTGACGCGCGTCTCGCCGCCCAGGGCGGCGGTGTAAAGATCAACCGGCACGTCGGCGTACAGGTCGTCGCCCTTGCGCTCGAAGATCGGATGGGGCAGCACGTTGACGACGAGGAACAGGTCGCCGGCTTCACGGCCGGTGCCCTCCCCGCCCTGGCCGCGGATGCGGACTTTGGTGCCGGTCTTCGCGCCGCGCGGGATCTTGACTTTCGCTCGCTTGCCGTCTTTTTCGAGTTCGCGCGTCGCGCCGCTGTAGGCTTCTTCGAGCGTGATGTCAACCGGATGCTCGATGTCCCGCCCGCGCACCCGCGCGCCGCCTGCGCGCCGGAACGTGGCCTGCGTCCGCTGGCTGGGCTGGCCGAAAATTGTGCCGAAGAAGTCGGAGAAGCCGCTCCCGCCGAAGAGGTCGGAGAGGTCGCCGTATTCCACGCGCGCCCCGCCGGGCGCGCCGCCGGCAAACCACTGGCTGAAGTCGAAGCCGCTCGGGTCGCGGCCCATGCGTTGCCACTGCGCGTAACTCGAACCGAGTTGATCGTACTTGACGCGCTTCTCAGGATCGCCGAGCACTTCGTAGGCCTCGTTGATCTCTTTGAAGCGTTCCTCGCCGCGCTTGTCGCCGGGGTTCATGTCCGGGTGCAGTTCGCGCGCCAGTTTCCGATAGGCGCGTTTGATTTCCTTGTCTGTCGCCTTCTTTTCAACGCCAAGAATCTTGTAGTAGTCCTTGTATTCCATACCGTACCTGACACCTTCCCGTCTGCGATTTGATTGTAGAACTGAGGGGGGCAGGGAGTCAAGGATGCTGAGGCGACTCTTATACGCTGGGCGAACGGTCGGAGACACCTTCCCGTAATGCCAATTGGTGGGCCGGATCGAATGCCCGGCTGTCGTCGTGTCTTAGAATCGCGACGATGTTCCGACTGAAATTCGCCAGCATCGCAAACAGAAGATCTTTCCAGGGGCCGCTCACCCCCCGCTGACGCAAAGTATAGCGGGCACGCGCCGGCTCCGGAAATTCGATCGTCGGCTCGGTGACGAGGTTGTTTCCGAAGAGGCCGGAGAAATGCACTGCATAGTAGAAACCGACAACCATACGCGAAAACAAGTCGCGCTCCGCGGGCAACAACGGTCGGGCAAAGATGACGACATGAGTATGCGTCGTCACTCCATCTTCCTCTACTTGCCTGATTGCCGAGCGAACGTCCAGATCGGCAGCGGCATATTTGCGTCTGTCAGTCATTGGCTGCTCTCGCGATACGGTCGAAACTCAACGATACGGTTCAGTTGCTCAAAGGCAGATGGAACAAAACGATATTGCCCGGCGTCAAACGGAACTCCGGCAATGCGGCTTCGGACGACAAGGCCGTTCGCTTCCATGTCATGCAATTCCGCCTGCGGCACTCGCGCTTCAACTACAGTGTACCCCTGTTGCGCACCGGGAGCAAGGGAGGCGAAGAACCACGCGACTTCTGGATCAAACGCGGCATACCATCCGGTTCCAAGTTGCTCGGCACCACCGGATTGCAGCGCGGTCAATTTGTCGATATTCAAGCCGTTGTTGAGAATATCGAGGGCGCTGTCTACGCTGGTACCGTGGTAGAGCGTGACCAGTTCACTTGTTGGCACGTCGCTCATCTAATACTCCGACAGACTCCCTCTCCTCCTCGCCCGATCCTCCTCCTGCCGATACAGCCAGTATCCCAATCCGGGCATCAGCAATCCGAAGGCGGTGACGATGACGATCTCGACGCCGATGGGCGCGAGTTCCGGGAAGCCGGGAGGGTAGCCCATCAGCGTCGAGCGAAAAGAGTCCACCGCGTAGGATAGCGGGAGGGCGTATGAGACATATCGCAACCACATAGGCAGAGCGGAGAACGGGAAGAACGGCGCGCACACCACCATGAAGCTGAACTGCACCAGATTGACCACGGTCTGCGCCGTCTCCCGCACGCGCAAGGTGAGAGCGGCGAAGGCGAAGCCCGTGCCGAAGGTGCCGGACAGCGCCATCACCAGGAGAAAGACGCCCAGCGGCAAATTGGCAAAGGGCAGGCGTCCGATCATCGCGCTCATCGCCACGGCGACGATGACCGACGCCAAGCCCATCCAGACGAGCGTAAGGCTGATGCGCGAGACCAGACTGGCGAACTTGGAAGCGGGACTCATGTACAACTGCTCAAGCGTCCCCTGCTTTTGCTCCCGCCGGATGTTGTAGCCGATATTCCACAGCGTGTCGCTGAGGAACAGGAACAGGATGAAACCGTACACGACCAATCCGGCGACCGGAGAGTTGGCGGCGGAGGGGCGCGCGCCGCCGCGCGAGAACATCAGACCGGCCAGCGTCAGCACGATGACGACGATGAACACCTGCGCGAACGAGGCCACGAACTCAACCGGGTAACGGAGCATAATGGTCAGTTCTTTGCGCGCCATCGCGGCCAGCGCGCTGAACCACGCGGCGGGGCCGGTTAGCATCAGAACTCTCCCATGCCTTCGTTTCTCTTCACTCCCTGCTCCACACGATTGAAGGCCCAGAAACTCAGGAGCGGCACGGAGAGCGCGAAGGCCATGAGCACTGCAATATCCAGATACCATTTGCCGAAGAAGAAACCCATGCCCAGCAGCGCCGAGCGCACGCCGTTGACCATCCACGTCGGCGGGAAGAGCAGGGCCAGCAGGCGCACCAGCGGCGGCAAAACAGCCACCGGATAGAAGATGCCCATCAGGAAACTGACGACCCACTGCATCAGCCCGACGAGGGCATTTGACTCTTTGACTTTGAGCACCAACGCGCCGAAGAGAAAGGCCACACCGTAGAGGGGGATCAATCCAATGAGGATGAACAACAGCGCCAACAGCACGTCGCCGGCAAAGGGATCGACGCGGAAGATCAGACAGCCGAGGATGTAGGCGAGCAATGCAGAGGTCAGGCCGCGAACGACGCTGTACAGCGCCACCCCGCCGGCGAGCGTCATGCTGGTAGTCGGCGTAAGATAGATGGACTCGAGCGTGCCGGTCTCCTGCTCGAAGCGAAGCCAGTAAGCGATGTGCCAGAATGCGCTAGAGACAATCGTGAAGGTGTTTGATCCGATCAGCAGAAACGCGACGTAGTTCGACGTGCCGGTGTTTGCTTGAAAATTAGCCGCCGCATTCGCGCCGGCGGTGGCCCGACCCAACAACATCGGCATGGCGGCGAAGACGATCGGGATGATGATCTCCAGCGCCAATTGGCCGGGATAGCGGCTGATGTTGAGCAGTCTCAGCCAAGTCTCGGCCAGCGCGGCGGAGAGTTTCTGTCTGAACGAGGGTCGAATCGTCGCCGTCACGGTAATGGCATGTGATGCATGAAGCGCGAAACGTGTTTCCAGGGATCACGCATCACGCTTCACTTCACCCACGTATCATCTGCCAACGTTCGACCTGTGCGCGCGATGAAAACGTCCTCAAGCGTAACTTCTTCGGGGACGATCTTTTGCAAGACTGCGTCATGGGCGGTCAGGGTTTCGATGAGGCGAGGCAGGAGCGCCCGCTGATCCTGCGCCACGACGGTCAACTGCGTATGCCCATCAACAGCCGCGCGCACTGCCCGGCTGACGCCGGCCAGCCGCTGCACGGCCTCGCCGGCCTGGGCGGAGATCACGCCTTCGATGTGGATCACTTCTTCGCGGCCCAGGGAGGCCTTCAATTCCGCCGCAGTGCCCAGCGCCAGCACCTCACCCCGGTCGACGATCGCCACGCGGTCGCACATGGTCTCGGCTTCGGCCATGATGTGTGTGGTGTAGATCACCGTCTTGCCCGAGGCGTTCAACTCGCGCACTACGGCGCGCAGTTCGCGGGCGGAAGGCAGGTCGAGCGTGTTCGTCGGCTCGTCGAGAATCAGGAGCGGGGCGTCGTTGATCAGGGCCTTGGCGAAGGCCAGCTTCATTTTCTGGCCGGAAGAGTAAGTCTCGACCGAACGGTCGGCGATGTCGCCCAGGTTGAGGCGCTCGACGATTTCGGCGGCACGGCGGCGTCGAGCGGACGGGCTTAGGTGATAGAGCGCCCCGAAAAAAATCAGATTCTCACTGCCGGTCAATTTCCAGTACAGGCCGCGTTCGCCCATCAGCATGCAGCCGACGCTCGCCCGAATCTGATTGGCCTCACGTGTCAGATGATAGCCGTTGACCCAGGCTTCGCCGCCGGTGGGCAGGAGCAGTGTCGTCAGGCACTTGATCAGCGTCGTCTTGCCTGCGCCGTTCGGGCCGAGCAAGCCGAAGACTTCGCCGGGTTTGATCTCGAGCGACACGCCCTTGAGCGCTTCAACCCGTTTCTCTTCGGACTTGAACAACCCTTTGCGCTGGCGGGTGTGATAAGTCTTGCTCAGGTTATCTATTCTGACTTGGCCTTGCATCAGTCTTTTTTCTTCTTATCCCGATCGTCGTGGAGGAAAATGCTCAACACACCGCTGACAATGGAAACCACCAGCGCGCCGAAGAACGCGGCCCAGAAGTTCTCGAGGGTGAAGCCGAGGCCGAACATCTCGCCCACCCAGCCCGCCAGCCAGAACACGAGGGCGTTGAGCACGAGAATGAACAGCCCGAGAGTCAGGATAATCAACGGGCATGAGAGGAACTTGAGCAGCGGTCGCACGAGCGCATTCATCAGGCCCAGGATAAGGCCCATCGCGGCGATCGTCGTCCAGTCGCGAGGGTCGGCGTGAATGCCCGGAACGATCAGAATCGCGATCCAGATCGCGACGGCGACGACAGCCCAACGCAGTATGAGTTTTGCCATGTCGTTATCTCCTGTTCTTGAGAACACATTTAGAGCACACCGTGTATCCCTACTACGTGTTGCAGGCTCAGATGGTTGCGCCCCTCGGTTCAGTCCGCCGCCACCCCGGCGTTCTTCAATGCCTGGGCCTCGATCCACTCCTTGTCTTCCACGCGCATCAAGTACGGATTGAACAGTCCAATCGCGCACCAGATCGTC
>JACQED010000396.1 GCA_016200785.1 Chloroflexota bacterium | reverse complement strand
GGGCCTTTTAAGCCCTTGGTTGAGCGTTCGCGTCGCTCGCGGCTCACTCGTTGTTCACCGGGCGCGGCACGCTGGCGCTCCAAAGTGTCGCGCCCACTCCCTGACAAACTGATACGGAGGCTCGGCTCCAGTTCTGGTTTCCGAGAAAGGTGGAGGCTGTCGCATGAGGACTGCCTCCTTTTTTCGTTAACGGTCACCAGCAGTGCCAGAATTATCCGACTGAGAAAATCCGGGACACGATACCGGAAAGCGGCGCCCGCCTGGACATGGCGCTCACTCCTTCGACGAGTCTCTGATGGAACAGTACCTCCAAATCGAAACCCTGGTCATCGTCCTGCTGTTGGTCGTGTCGCTGGTCGCGATCGCCGTGCACCGCTTGCGCGTCCCGTACACGGTGGCGCTGGTCGTGGTCGGCTTGCTCATCACGTCTCAGTCTCCCCTGAAGATTGACCTCACCCCCGAACTCATCCTGGCGCTGTTGGTGCCGCCACTGGTATTCGAGGCCGCGTTTCACATCAACTTCGATGAACTGCGGCGCGGCCTGACGGGCATTCTCCTGCTGGCCGTGCCCGGCGTCATCCTCACCATGTTCATCGTCGGCGGGCTGGTGGCCTGGGCCGCGCGGCTGGCCCTGCCGGTAGCGCTGGTCTTCGGCGCGCTCATCGCCGCCACCGATCCGGTCGCCGTGGTCGCGCTCTTCAAGACTCTCGGCGCTCCCAAGCGCCTCAGCGTGCTCGTCGAAAGCGAAAGCCTGCTCAACGACGGCACGGCGATTGTCGTCTTCAATCTGGTGTTGGCGGTCGCCCTCACCGGCCATTTCAATCTCGTCGAGGGTCTCACCGAGTTCATCCGGGTGGCCGCGGGCGGCGTGCTCATCGGTCTGATGCTCGGCTGGCTGGTCTCGCGGCTGATCGCGCGGGTGGACGATTACTTGATCGAAACGACGCTGACCACCGTGCTGGCTTTCGGCGCGTATCTGGTGGCCGAGCGGCTGCACTTCAGCGGCGTGCTGGCGGTCGTCACCGCGGGACTGGTGAATGGCAACCTCGGCCCGCAAGGGATGAGCCCCACCACGCGCATCGTCCTGTTCAATTTCTGGGAGAACGTCGCCTTTCTGGCCAACTCGCTCGTATTTCTGCTCATCGGGCTGGACGTCAGCCTGCCCTCCCTCGCGGCCGCCTGGCAACCGGCGCTCTGGGCCATCGCCGCCGTGCTGGTGGCGCGCATGATGGTCGTCTACGGGCTGGGATGGCTGGCGAACCGGGTGGGCGAGCCGACGCCGTTCCGGTGGCAACACGTGCAGGTCTGGGGCGGCTTGCGTGGAGCCATCAGCTTGGCGTTGGCCCTCAGCCTGCCGACCGCGCTTGGCGGCGACCGGGAACTTCTGCGAGTGATGGCCTACGGCGTGGTGCTGTTCAGCCTGCTGGCGCAGGCCACGACGATGCGGCCACTGCTCCGCCGCTTGCGCATCGTCACCCGCAGTGAAGCCCAAGAAGAATATGAAATGCGGCACGCGCGCCTGGCCTCACTGCGGGCGGCCGAGACGCGGCTGAATCGCCTGCACGACGAGGGTTTGCTGTCCACCCCCACCTGGGAAAGATTGATCCCCTACATCACGGAGCGCGCCGCCTCGCTGGCCGAAGCCGTGCGCGAGGCACTGCGCGCCGCGCCCGCGCTCGAAGCCGAGGAACTGGATACGGGCTGGCGCGAACTGCTCCGCGCCCAGCGCGGCGCGCTGCTCGGCCTGCGGCGGGACGGCGTAATCTCCGAGGACTCTTTCGAGAAACTCGTCGTCGAGGTAGACTCGATGTTGAGTGAAGCCCAGATCAGCCTGCCCGCCAGCAGTGTCGAGACCGCGAGCCAGTTCGTCGAAATCACCCTCGCGCCTGATTCGTACGCCGCCGGAAAGAGCGTGGCCGAACTCGGCCTTCCGCGCGCGGCAGTGCTGGTCTCCATCCAGCGCGAGGGCGAACTGATCATCCCACGCGGCGACACGCGCCTGCAGGCCGGCGACGTGGTGACGACGTTGAGCGAGCGCGAGCACGCGGCGAGTGTAAGGGATTTGCTATACTTGCCCGAACGTCACGCCCATTGACCTGTCTTTGAAGTGAGACGGTGACCAGCACAGCCAGCGCTACGCCGTATCATGCTCAACTCTAACTCTCACTCCAACTCACCCTACCTCGACCTGCTCAAGAACCGCATCAACCTGCGCCAGATTCCTTTCAGCGAGCGCGGCTCGCGGCTGATGGTTTTCCGCATCAACCATCATCTGAGCGTGCGGCTGGCAGAGCGCTGGTTCAAGCGCGAAGGCCAACTCGCCGCTTATCGCGACCGCCCGCCGATCATTGATGCGTGGCGCTTTACCGACGGCGAGGGCCGCTCGTTGGACTTCGAACTGACGACCTATCCGCACCGACTGGATTGCCACACCACCCTCGGAACGTTCACCCTCACGTTCGTTGACGGCGAAACCCTCCTGTTGGCCCTGCCAGCGGGCCAGGGCGGCGTCTCCTTCCGGGCCAATCTGGATCGGGCGCAGACCGACCGGCGCGGCGGCATCCTGCGCCTCACCGGCGACATCCGACGCAACATCGCCTACACCACCAACGCGCGCCTCCTCGACAATCACATCGCCCCGATCGACGAAACGAGCCAGCAAATCCGGTTGACGTTTGACTCCGGCGGCGGCGCGGCGCTCCTGCTCAACATCACCCCGCGCCTCGGCTTCAATCGCTGGATTCCCGATCCCGAAGCCGCGCTCGAAGAGGCCGCCCGCCGCTGGCACGATTGGTTCGCCGCCGCCCCGCCCGTCGCCGACGAATACCGGCAGCAATACTACTACGCCTGGTGGGTGATGCGCGCTGGATTGATCTCCACGCGCTTCTACACCACCCGCGAGGCGATGACGCCCTCCAAGATTCACTACGTCGGCGTCTGGCAGTGGGACGCCTACTTTCACGCCCTGGCCTATCGCCACGTGGAGATGAAACTGGCGAAGGATCAAATTCGCATCGTGCTCGACCATCAGCGCGAGGACGGCATGATCCCCGACGCCGTTCACGACGAAGGCACCGTCACCCATTTGCCGTTGCCCGGGGTGACGGCCGACGTGACCAAGCCGCCCCTCGTCGCCTGGGCGGCCTGGAAACTCTACGAGATAGACGGCGACCGCGAGTTCCTCGACGAAATCTACGAGCCGATCGTGCGCTGGAACAACTGGTGGTTCGAGAAAAACGACGTGGATGGGAATGGCTTGTGCGAGTATCACCACCCCTATTCGTCCGGCCTCGACGACAGCCCGCTGTGGGACGAGGGCATGCCGGTGGAAGCCCCCGACCTCAACACCTACCTCTGCCTTCAGCAGGAGGAATTGGCGAAAATCGCCACGGTGATCGGCGAACGCGATGACGCCGCCCTGTGGGCTGCCCGCGCCGACGCCCTGGCCGAGCGCATGATCCGCGAGATGTGGGATGGCGAAGCAGGGCTGTTCTGGGCCACAAAACGTTCCTCGCCTCACGCCCCACGCTCCGCCCTCCACGCTTCCCGCATCCCCACCCGTACTCCCTTTAACCTATTCCCTCTCATCACCGGCCGAATGCCGCCGCAGATCGCCGCTCGCCTCGTCGCTCACCTGACCAACGAACGCGAATTCTGGCCGCGCTACCCCGTGCCGACCGTTGCCCTGGACGATCCGAAGTACGACCCGCAGACCATGTGGCGCGGGCCGACGTGGGTGAACGTGAACTATCTCTTGATCGAGGGCCTGCACCGCGCGGGGTACGGCGACCTGGCGCGGGATATGCGCCGCCGCACATTGGAGATGATCGCCGGCGGAGACGACATCTACGAGTATTACGACCCGGAGACGGGTGAGAACCCACCCAAAGCCGCTTCCATCTTTGGCTGGTCGTCTGCCGTGTTCATTGACTTGGCCACTCAAGCCGCCCAGGAAGAGCGAGCCTCGCAAGTGCCCAACTGAATGCAATGGCCGCCTGACCGGACTGCGGGACGGGTTGAATCTCGTGGCGAAGGAGCACATCGCCTCGCGCCTCCCCGAAGACGGCGTAGGCATCCTAAGCGAATTCGCCGGCGTGGTCCGCCAACTCCCCGAAGCGCCGATCGCCAACCCGCACAGCCAGGAAGATATCGCGGCGGTAATCGAGCCAGCCCCGGTGGTGACAAAAGAGGAACAACGCCGACGGATGACCCCGATGCGAAACCGTATTCGAGCCGAGCCCATCTCGTGGTGGGCCGGGGAGTTCCTCGAGCCGTTGAGCCGATGAACGAATCGAATGTTCTGGCCGCGATTCGAAAACATGTTCAACGCGGCGGACGACTCTGCCTTTTCCTCGACTATGATGGCACGCTCTTCGCGTGAAGCCGGCGAGATTACAGTTGAAGCAGCGCACGCGCCGATGCGCTTGTCGCGCGCCGTACACAGGTCTTCGACGATGAGCACCGCGCCCGTCTTTGGGTCGATCACCATTGCGCCCTCTTCCGGGCACGCGGCCATACAGGCTTTCTCCTCGCACGGCGGGCAGACGATGGGCAAGAAGAGATCGCGCGGCTCGTCTTTGAGCACGCGGATGCGCGACAACGCGGGGTTCGCCAAACCTTCCTGCTCAAGGGGACAGAAGAGCTCGCACGCCCGACAGCCGGTGCACCGTTCAGGGAGGAGGTTGATGAACATACGTAGGCGCCCGTGTCGGATGAGCAGCGCCGTCATAGGTGGTTGGGTGGTCGGGGGGTTCGGTGATTTGGACAGGCATGACCCAACGACCCAACTACCAAACCACCCAAATCATCCCCTGCCCCCCATCGTCAGCGTCATCAGCGCCTTCTGGATGTGCAGCCGGTTCTCCGCCTCGTCGTAAATCACCGACTGCGGCCCGTCAATCACCGCGTCGGTCGCCTCGTAGCCCCGGTCAATCGGCATGCAGTGCATGTAGATCGCCTCGCGCTGCGCCAGCCCCATCCGCCGCTCGTCGCACTTCCAGCCCTTGTGCTCGTCCACCATGCGCTGGACTTCCTTCGGCTCCTCGGTGACCGTGATCGGCCCCCAACTCTTGGCGTAGCAGACGTCGGCGCCCTCGAAGGCCGCGTCCATGTCGTTCACCACCTCGAACTTCGCGCCGCTCTCCGCAGCGTGCTGGCGGGCGGCCTTCAGCGTGGGCGGCATCATCTCGAAGCCCTTCGGGTGCGCCAGCGTCACGTCCATCCCCCAGCGCGTCATCAGCATGATCAATGCCTGCGGCACCGAGAGCGGGCGGACGTACTTCGGCGCGTAGGTCCACGAGATGACGAACTTGCGCCCGCGCAGATCGTTCCCGAAGCGCTCGCGGATCGTCATCAGGTCGGCCATCGCCTGGCACGGGTGATCCACGTCGTCCTGCATGGAGAAGATCGGAATGTCCGCCCACTTCGCCAGATCGTACTGATACGGCTGCCCGATGCCGGTGCGGCAGTCGCGGACTGCTATGCCGTGCCCGTAGCGGGCCAGCACCCTGCCGGTGTCTTTGGCGTTCTCGCCGTGCCCGATCTGCGTCGCGCTCGGCGTGAGGTAGATCGCGTGCCCGCCGAGTTGGGTCATGCCGGTCTCGAACGAATTGCGGGTGCGGGTGGACTCTTCGAAGAACAGCATGAAGAGCGTCCTGGCGCGGAGGAGGTGGTCGTGCGGCTCGCCCATCGCAAACCGGCGCTTGAGTTCCGCGCCCATTTCCAGCGCGGACTCGAGTTCGGGCACGCTCCAGTCTTCGGTGGTGATGAAGTCTTTGCCGTACAGTGTGGATTGCATGTCGCTACTCCTGTGAAGTGAAGACGAGTGGAAACAGCGCGTAGAACGCCGTCGCCTGCTGTAGTTTTGTCAGGTCAACCTGATCGTCGGCGGCGTGAACGTATTTCTCTTCCTGCGGCCCGAAGCCGAGCGTGGGAATGCCGGCCACCCCCGCCGAATACGTCCCGTCGGTGCTGAATCTCCAGACTCCAATCTCCGGCGGTCTGCCCCACAGCGACTCGCCCGTTTTCTGTCCCGCCTGTATCAGCGGATGATCCTCTTCCAACAACCAGCCCGGAAAGTACGCCGGGCCGTCGAGCCTCTGGCCGGTGTGCGTTCGCACCGGCTGGTCGGGAACGCCGGCCGTCGCGCTCAGCGGCTCGACCACGGCGCGGATGCCGTCGAGGATCGTCTCCATCGTCTCGCCCGGAACCATCCGCCGATCCAGCGTGACCTCGCACCAACTCGGCACCGAGTTCGGCGTGTGCGGGCTTTCGATGACCGAGACGACCTGATTGCCGCGCCCGAAG
>JACQED010000395.1 GCA_016200785.1 Chloroflexota bacterium | reverse complement strand
TCCTCCGACCTCCTCCCCGCCCTCCGCCAGCACTTCGGCTTCGACGACTTCCGCCCCGGACAGGCCGAAGCGATTGAGCACGCGTTGGCTGGCCGCTCCGCGCTCGTCGTCATGCCGACCGGCGCGGGCAAGTCGCTCGTCTATCAACTCGCCGCCCTGCTTCTCCCCGGCACGGCGCTCGTCATTTCTCCGCTCATCGCGCTGATGAAAGATCAGGTGGATCGGCTAAACGCGCGTGGCATCCCGGCGACGTTTATCAACAGCGCGATCCCGACCGCAGAACAGCGCGCCCGCCTCGCCGGGATGGCCTCCGGCGATCACAAATTGGTTTACGTCGCGCCCGAACGTCTGCGCTCGCGCGCCTTCCTCGACGCACTCGCCGCCGCCAACATTAGTCTGCTCGCGGTGGACGAAGCCCACTGCATCTCGCACTGGGGCCACGACTTCCGGCCCGACTATCTGCACATCGGCCCGGCGTGGGAGGCGATGGGGCGCGATGGCCGCCGCCCGCCGATCCTCGCGCTCACCGCGACGGCGACGCCGCAGGTGCAGAAGGACATCGTCGAACGCCTCAACGCGCCGGGCGCCGCGAAAATCGTCACCGGCTTCAATCGCCCCAACCTCACCTTCGAAGTCCTCTACACGCCGAACGACAAAGCCAAACTCCGCGCACTGCGCGATGTGCTCGATCGCGTTGACGGCGCGGGCATCATCTACGTCGGCACGCGCCGAGACGCCGAAGAGGTCGCCGAGTTCGTCTCGCAAGTCGTCGGCCTCGCCGCGCCGTATTATCACGCCGGGCTGGACGCCGAGAGCCGCTCCCGCGTGCAGGAGTCGTTCATGTCCGGCGAAACATCGGTTGTCGTCGCCACCAACGCTTTCGGCATGGGCATTGACCGCGCCGACTTGCGCTTCGTGTTGCACTACGCTCTGCCGAGCACGCTGGAAGCCTACTATCAAGAGGCAGGCCGCGCCGGGCGCGATGGACTCCCCTCGCGCTGTGTCCTGCTCTACTCGCCCGAAGACCGCGCTTTGCAAGAATGGTTTATCGACGCCGACGCGACGACCGGCGACGACCTGCGCCGCCTTCACGCGGTATTCAATCGCGCCGGCGGCCACGCCACCTCGTTCGATCTCACCGAAGTCGCCCGCGACACCGGCCTGCACGACTCGAAGATTCGCCTCGGGCTGAGTCATCTCGAAGCGTTGGGCGCGATTGTGCGGCACGGCGACGACGGGACGCGGGCGCGAGTGAAGGCCGGCGCTTTGACCGAGAGCGGCGTCAAAGAAGCCGAAGCCAAAATCCTCGCCCATCGCAAACATCGCCTCGCCCAACTCGACCGGATGGTGAGTTACGCCGAGGGCGATACCTGCCGCCGCCGCGTCTTGCTCGATCACTTCGGCGACGCCGGCGAGGCGAACGCCGACCGATGCTGTGACATTTGCCTGAGCAAGCCGACGCCGCAAAGTGAGATCGGCAAAGCCGAAAACGACGCGCACTGGGTCGCGTTGATCGTCCTCGAAGCGGTCAAACTGCAAAAGTGGAACGTCGGGCGCGGCACGCTGATCCAACTTCTCAAAGGCTCGAAGGCGCAGAAGATGGCGAACTACAGCCGGCACAAGCACTTCGGCCGGCTGGCGGTGTTCAAAGAAGACGAAGTTGGAGAGATGATCGATCAACTCATGCAGTCGGGCCATCTCAAAGTGATCGGCGGCCAGTACCCGGTTCTGCGCCTCTCGCCGCTGGGCGAAGCCGCCGTCGCGAAGCGCGCCGCCGTTCCGCTCAAATTGCCGCGCGCAGTCGCCAAAGTGGAACGCGAGCGAGTCAAAGCCAAACGCGAAGCCGGCGGCACGATCGAATACACTCTCAGCCTTTTCCAGCGCGGACTCACCCCGGCCCAGATCGCCGTCGAGCTCGGCCTCACCGCCGTCAAAAGCCAACTGCCCGACTCGATTTCCTACGGCCAGATTCGTTGTGTCATCGCCGAGCGCGATCGGGCCAAAGGCCTCCCGCCCCCAAAGAGCCTCGGCGAACCCGCCGGCCCGCCCGACGAATCACTCCTGGCCGAACTGCGCCGCTGGCGAGCGACCGTCACCCGCGAAAAAGAAGTTCCGGCCTACGTCGTTTTCAACGATCGCGTTCTGCGCGAAATCTCCGCTCGCAAGCCCGCGACGACCGCCGACCTTTTGAAGATTCCGGGCATCGGCCCGAAGAAAACTGAAGATTACGGCGAGGCCGTTCTGCGACTGGTGAAGACGGGGCGCGCATCCGGCGCCGTTCCTGCCGCGCCGCAGTCGCCGGCCGATAGCCTCATTCCGCCTCCGCCGCCCAACTTCGACGACGAGGATACGCCCTCATCCTTCATCCCATCGTCTTCCGCCTTTGCCGAAGAAGACGACATCGAATCTTTTCTGACCGCCTCGCGCCCCAAGCCTCTCTCCGGCCCGTGGCGCGCCGGCCTCGCCCTCGACTTTCATTCAGCCTTTCGCGGCGACAAATGGAGTCGCACTCAGGTGGGCGATCTCGCTTATCGTTTCAAATACGGCATTCTGCCCGTCCCACCCTCGAACCCCGAGCAGCCCTTCGACCCGGTGACCTCGCTCGCCCGCGCCCTCGCCGTCGAATTGAGCATTCCCGCGCTCGTCGGCAACCTCGTCAAAACACGCCCGACCCGGCCTCAGAAGGAGATGACGAATCTCGCTCAGAAGCAAGCCAACGTGCGGGGCGCGTTCGCCGTACGAGGGCATCTGACTAGTCAATATCTGCTCGTGCTCGACGACCTCTTCGACTCCGGCGCGACGCTGGCGGAAATCACCCGCATCCTACGCGCCGCCGGAGTCGAAGTGTATGTGGCGACGTTGACGAAAACCATCCACACGGACGCCTGATCGCATATCACCTATCGCTCATCGCTGTTTGTTTACAATCTGCCATCTGCCATCTGCCATCCGCCATCTGCCATCTGCCATCTGCCATCCGCCATCCGCCATCTGCCATCCGCCATCCGCCATCCGCCATCCGCAATCTGCCATCCGCCATCCGCCATGTCCCTCTCCCACTACCTCGCCCTCACCCTCGCGCCCGGCATCGGCGCAAAGACGGCGCGCAAGTTGATCGCGCACTTC
>JACQED010000071.1 GCA_016200785.1 Chloroflexota bacterium | reverse complement strand
TCGCCTCGGCCAGGAATTCGGCGGCTACGCCAGAGCCGTCGCCCGCGACCGCGAGCGCGTCGCCCGCGCCGCCGAGGGTCTGCAGCGGATGCCGATCGGCGGGACGGCCACCGGCACCGGCTTGAATGCGCACCCCGAATATCACAAGCGCATGGTCAAGCGCCTCGCCGAAGTCACCGGCTTGAAACTGGTCGAGTCCGACAATCTATTCGAGGGCATGCAGAGCATGGCCGACCCGGCCGACTTCTCGGCCTCGCTACGCACCACCGCCGTCACGCTCGTCCGCATCGCCAACGACTTTCGTCTGCTCTCCTCCGGCCCCACGACCGGCTTCGACGAGATTCGCCTGCCGGCGGTTCAGCCCGGCTCAAGCATCATGCCCGGCAAGGTCAACCCCGTGTTGGCTGAAATGCTCGACATGGCAATGTTCCACGTCATGGGTTGCGATCACACCGTCGCGCTGGCCGCGCAGGCCGGCCAACTCGAACTCAACGTGATGATGCCGGTCATCGCGCACAATTTATTCGAGGCGATGCAGGTGATGATCGGCGCGGTGCGCGCTTTCACCGAGAAGTGCGTGGCGGGGATCACGGCTCAGCGCGAAAAGGCCGAGGGCTGGTTGGCGAAGAACGCGATCGTCGCCACGGCGCTCAATCCATCGATCGGCTACCTCACCGCCGCAGAACTCGTGAAAGAGGCGATGAAGCGCAACCTGACGATCCGCGAGGTGGCCATCGGGCGAATCGAGAGGGGCGAGTTGAGGCACAAGGACGACGGGCGGCTCATCACCGTTGCCGACATTGACGCGGTGCTGGGCGATGTGAGGAAGTTGACTGAGGGAGGGATACAGGGGGTGGGAGCGGGAGGGTAGAAGCAAATTCCAAATCCCAAAGCCCAAATCCCCAAGGGAAAGGACAACCGCCCGGTCGCAATCGCGCCGGGCGGTGTTGTTGTAGGGGCAACCCTTGTGGTTGCCCTGGATTCCGGTTGCTGTTAATTATGCGAATGTCCGCAGCCGCACGCGCCGTTTCCGCAGGCGCAGCCGCCGCTTGCCCCGGCAACGGGCTTGCCCTCGCCGTGGGCGAAGAAGACGGACAGCACGCGCGCGGTGTGGCGGCTCTCGCACTTCTCGCAGGTAATCGGCGCGTCGGCCTTGTCCATCGAGCGCAGCGTGTCGAACGTGGTGCGGCAGTCGGAACAGTAGTATTCGTAGAGTGGCATGGGTTTCATCTCCTCGTTTTGGCTTGACGACGCTGGAGAGTATAATCACGCGCACTGTCCGTGTCAAGCAAACGCAAAGTTGCTTATTTGGATTGGTCGGGCGACCCCGGAGTTCGACAGGTTGCCGGGGCATCCGACGAATTGGTTGTGGTCGTCGCGATCGTCGCCGAGCCGAACCTAATGGAGCGGGAATTCGCCGCCCTCCGAAAGCGACTCCGTATGTCGCCCGGAACGGAGTTCCATTTTGCCAAAGCGGCAGAGGCCATTCGAAATGTGTTCTTTTCGAGAGCCTCAACGTGGTCTTTTGAGGCAGTCGCGCTTGTTGTTCCCAAATCGGCCATTTCGGGATTGACCTCGGCTCGCTCAGGCGTCGGAGTGATTGCCGCAGCGGCCGGGGCCCTCGTGGCGGACTTTCCGCCAGGGCAACTGGAAGGCGCGCTGTTGATCGTTGATGCGCCGGACAGCGATCAGCCGGAGGTGATCCAGATCGCGGTTGCCGCTCGGCGTTCACTGCGGGCGGCAGGGTTGAAGCGAGGCATAGAAGTTCGTGGCTATCCGGCCGACAGGCAGGCCGGCCTGCAATTGGCGGACATGCTGGCCGGGGCCATCGCCAAACGCGAGGCTGGGGAGGCAGATTGTCTGGCTCACCTGGACCAGAAGATCAGAGTGTTGCGTTGGCAGGCAAAATAAAACCGACCCCGAAGGGCCGGTCCTGGTTGCGTGGCAAGCCTTACACCATGATCTAAGTCGCCCCATCCCCGTTGTGTCTGCTCAAGGAGCCCGGCTGGCTACGGGCCTTCGCTGTCTGGCGTAGCAGGGGCAGCCGCACATGCCTTTGCCCTGTTCGGGAAACTTCCCACTCCTGACGGGTTACAGACATACCCCGTCACGCCCTGGGCTTGTCAACGCTGATCACAGTATAACACGACAACTCTATCTGTCAACAATAGGAGGCTGAATTGAAAGACTTCATGGCACGCGCGCTCGACATGGCTAGAGTTAGAGGCGCGCAATATGCCGATGTTCGCATCGTCCACTCCACCGAGCAGAGTCTTTCGGTCAAGAACGGCGTGGTGGATGGGATGAGTTTCGCCGAGTCGCTCGGCTTCGGCGTGCGAGTTCTGGTGGACGGGGCATGGGGCTTCGCCTCCTCGCGCGAACTTGCCGGCGAAGAAGTGGATCGCGTAACCGCGCTCGCCGTGCAGATCGCTCGCGCGTCGGCGTTGGTGAAGGACAATCCGGTGAGCCTCGGCCCGCCGGTGACGAGCCAGGGGGTTTACATCACGCCGATCAAGATCGATCCATTCGCTATCCCGACTGAAGATAAACTGGCGTTGTTGTTCGAGGCCGACAAAGCGATGGCTCGCGTGAAGAAGGCCAAAGTGCGCCACGGCTCGCTGGTGTTCCTCCGCGAGATGAAAACTTTCGCCAATAGCGACGGGGCCGAGGCACAGCAGACGATTTACGAAGCGGGTGGCGGGATCATGGTCACCGCCGTCGAAGGCGACGAAGTACAGCGCCGGTCGTATCCCAATTCGGCGGGGCGACAGCAGGGGACAGCCGGGTGGGAATACATCCTCGACATGGATTTGGCCGGCAACGGCGAGCGCGTCGCCTCGGAGGCGGTCGCTTTGCTGAGCGCGCCACCCTGCCCGGCCGACACGGTGACGACCGTGATCCTCGGCGGCGCGCAGGCCGCTCTGCAAATCCACGAGTCGTGCGGCCATCCCATCGAACTCGACCGCGTCTTCGGCTCCGAGGCGGCCTATGCCGGGACGTCGTTCCTCACCACCGAGAAGCTCAACACGTTCCACTACGGCTCGGAGGTCGTCAACGTCACCGCCGAGAGCCTGCGCCCCACCGGGTTGGGCACGTTCGGCTGGGACGACGAGGGCGTGCCGGCAGGCTCGACGCCGATCGTGCGCAACGGACTCTTCGTCGGCTACCTCATGTCGCGCGAGACCGCGCTGCGCCTCGGCCTGACGTCCAACGGCTGTATGCGCGCCTCGGGCTGGAATCGGATCCCGCTCATCCGCATGACTAACGTCAACCTCGAGCCGGGCACGTGGGCCTTCGACGACCTGATCGCCGACACCGACGACGGCATCTACATGGAAACCAATCGGTCGTGGAGCATAGACGACAAGCGGCTCAATTTCCAGTTTGGCACGGAGATCGGGCACGAGATCAAGCATGGCAAGATGGGCCGGATATTGAAGAATTGTACTTATACGGGCATCACGCCGGAGTTTTGGGCGTCGTGCGATGCGGTATGTGACGAGAAGAACTGGGTGATGTGGGGCACACCCAACTGCGGCAAGGGCCAGCCGGGTCAGATCGCGCACACCGGCCACGGCGCGGCGGCGGCGAGATTCAGGAAGGTGAAGGTGGGGGTGATGAAATGATTGCAGATAGCAGATGGCTGATTGCAGATAGTCGTCGAGGCCGAATATGATGGGTCACGAGCATTGCCAGAGAATACTCGATGTGGTGTTGAGCAGATCGTCCGCCGAGCAGACGGAGGGTCTGTTGATCGCGCAGGACATGCAACTTATCCGCTTCGCCAATAACGTCATCCATCAAAACGTAGCCGAGACGAACACCACGCTGACCGTGCGCGCAGACGTCGGCAAGCGGCGCGGATCGGCGACGACGAATGATCTGAGCGACGCGGCGATTGAGCGGGCGGCCGAGCAGGCTCGCGCCATCGCGCTGGCCGGGCCGGAAGACCCTAATCTGCCGGAAATCCCAAGTCCCAAAGGGCAAATCCAAAACTCCAAAGATCAAAGTTCAAATCCGGCGTTCGACGATTCAACTGCTTCCTGCGCTCCTGAATTCCGTGCCCATGCCGTGGGCGAAGTATGTCGACGCGCCGCAGAGGCCGGGCTGAACGCTTCAGGCGCGTTTCGCACTGGCACGCGCGAGTGGGCGGTCGCCAATTCGCGCGGCCTGCGCGCCTATCACGCGGGGACACTGGCCGATTTCGTCACGACGGCAATGAGCGACGACTCGGCGGGCCGGGCACAGGCCTCAGGTTGGCGCGTTGGCGATCTCGACACTTCGGCGGCGGGCGCGGAGGCAAGCGACAAAGCGGCGCGCGGGCGCAATCCGCGTCCGCTCCCGGCGGATGAGTATCCCGTCGTGTTCGATCCCTACGTGACCGACGATCTTCTGAACATGCTGGCGATGCATGGCATGAGCGCCGAGGCGGTGCAGGAGGGGCGCAGTTGGATGAACGATCGTATCGGCCAGCGAGTGATGAGTCCAGCGGTGACGATCTGGGACGACGGCGACGATCCGTCGGGCGTGCCTCTGCCGTTCGACGTGGAGGGCGTGCGGCGGCAGAGGGTGGACATCGTGCGAGAGGGTGTGGCCTGCGGGCCGGTGCACAGTTCGCGCACGGCGGCCCGCAGCGGCGACCCGCATGTCGCCTCCACCGGGCACGCCGAGCCGCCCGAATACCGGCGCTGGAATTCCGGCCCGATCCCGCTCAACCTGTTCATGAAGACCGGCGACGCGTCGGTCGCGGAGATGATCGCTTCGACAAACGCAATCCTACGTGAAGGCCTTGAACGAGGTTGAGGCCGTGGGACGCGAGAGCAAGCTGCTGATGGACGAATACGGATTCGGGACGCGAGTCCCGGCGTTGAAGATCGGTGCGTGGAGGTTTACGGGGAGCACCGTGTGAACAGAGAGATTGGAGATCGAGACACTGCGCTGAGTAAGATTCGTGCTACAATCCAAGCGGCGTATTTGGAGGGATTGGAGGTTGCTATGCCATCGCCGTTTCCGGGAATGGATCCGTACCTGGAAGGATCGCTGTGGACGACCGTCCACTTTGGTTTGAGCGCCGAGATTATCCGTCAATTGGCGTCCAAGTTGAGCGCGCGCTACCTCGTATTGCCAGCTGAACGGTTTGTAATGGAGACGCCCGAAAGCGTGGCCATCACGGTCGCCGACGTTTATCCCGACGTGGCGGTGGCCGATGCGGGTGAGGTTTTGCCCACGCTCTCTGGCAACGGAGGCATAGCGGTAGCGCCCGCACCGCTGAAACTGGCAACGGTTCTGCCATCGCCCGTTCCCCATGTCACGATCGAGATTCGGGACGTGGCCGAGCGTCAATTGGTCACAGCCATCGAAGTGTTGTCGCCTACCAACAAGCGCAGCGATGGCCGGGAAGAGTATCTTGCCAAGCGCCGTCGGATCCTCTTCAGCACTGCTCACTTGATGGAAATCGATCTATTACGGACGGGAGAACGGGTTCCCATGCAACGCCCTCTGCCGCCCGCTCCGTACTTTGTCTTCCTCAGCCGTTCAGAAACCCGCCCTATGACCGAAATCTGGCCGATCCGCTTGAATGAGCCTTTGCCGGTCGTGCCGGCGCCTCTCTTGCCCGGCGATGCCGATGTGCCGCTCGATCTCCAGTCGGCTTTCACGGCCATGTACGACTTGCTGCGGTACAGCCGCGCTGTAGACTACACCGAGCCGCCTGAAATCCCGCTGAAAGGGGAAGCCGCACTGTGGGCCGAGGAGAGAGTGCGAGAAATAAGGGCGCGGCGCTGAGGGGCTGTGCCCCGAAACTTGTCTAATCGCTCGAAGATCGCCAGACTCTCGCGGTACAGCCGCGCGGCCTCGGCGCGGTTGCCCTCGCTTTGAGCGACCCGCCCCATATTATCGAGAATAGCCGCAACATTGGCGGCGTCACCGAGACGACGCATTATCTCGAGGGCTTGTTCGTTGAGTTTTCTTTTCTCAGTCCGATCCGAAGCGACAGTGGCAAGCATGGCAAGCGTGGCGGCGCGGCCCTGTTCGTCGCCGAGTTTGTCTGCAATGGCCAGGTTTTGCTGATACAGCGCGCGGGCCTCGGCGTAGCGGCCTTGATGGGCTGCAATGTTGGCGAGTGCGTGCAGTGTCGCGGCGCGGCCCCGTTCGTCGCCGAGTTTCTCCCAACTGGCCAGGCTCTGCTGATACAGCGCGCGGGCTTCGGCGTAGCGGCCTTGATCGGCTTCAATGATGGCAAGTTGGAGCAGGGTGTGGGCTCGGTTCAGTTCATCGCCGAGTGTCTCTTCGATATCGAGGCTCTGCTGATACAGCGCGCGGGCCTCGGCGTAGCGGCCTTGAGAGGCTTCAATAATGCCGAGTGCGTGCAGTGTCGCGGCGCGGCCCTGTTCGTCGCCGAGTTTCTCCCAACTGGCAAGGCTCTGCTGATACAGCGCGCGGGCCTCGGCGTAGCGGCCTTGATCGGCGTGAGTGATAGCCAAATGATGGAGATTGCTGGCGTGCTGTTTCAAGTCGTCATGGCTGATTAACCCGTCGCCGAGTGATACCGCCTTTTCCA
>JACQED010000394.1 GCA_016200785.1 Chloroflexota bacterium | reverse complement strand
TCGAGCGCGTAACGGCGGTCGTGGCCGGGGCGGTCGGCGACGCGCCTGATGAGAGTCTCCGGCTTGCCGAGCAGTTTGAGAATGAGTCGGGTCACTTCAATGTTGCGCCGTTCGTTGCCGCCGCCGAGGTTGTAAACGCCGCCCGGCTCCCCCCGGTGCAGGACGAGATCAATCCCAGCGCAGTGATCCTCGACGTACAACCAATCGCGCACTTGCATCCCATCACCGTACAGCGGCAGTGGCTCGTCGTCCATCGCGTTGGTGATGAACAGCGGCGCGACTTTCTCCGGATACTGATACGGGCCGAAGGTGTTGCTCCCGCGCGTGACGACGGCGTTCAGCCCGTAAGTTGCGTGGTACGCCCGCGCCATCAATTCGCCCCCGGCCTTCGACGCGGCGTACGGGCTGTTCGGCTCCAGCGGATCGCCCTCTTTGAAAGAGCCGACGGGAATCGAACCGTACACTTCGTCGGTCGAGACTTGGTGGACTCGTTCGAGTCCGAAACTGCGCGCCGCCTCCAGCAGGACGTACGTGCCGACCACGTCGGTGTGAATGAAAGCGTCGGGCGCGAGGATCGAGCGATCCACGTGACTCTCCGCCGCGAAGTTCACCAGGGTGTCAATCTCGTGCTCGCGGATCGCCGCTTCCAATCCGTGCTTGTCGGCGATGTCACCGCGAACGAAGCGGTAGCGCGGGTCGTCGTGAACGTCGAGCAGGTTGTTCAAATTCCCTGCATAAGTCAGTTTGTCGTAAACGACGATTTTGTACGCCGGGTATTTGCGGATCATATAGCGGGCGAAGTTCGAGCCGATGAAGCCCGCTCCGCCCGTAACCAGAATATTCTTCACAGCACTCCGACCTGGCCGTAGTCGCCCAAATTCAACTTGATTGCCGTCGGCTTCACGTCCGAGCGGGTGACGACGGCGTTGCGGCCAATCAGGCTGTCCTGAATGCGCGCCGGGACGCCGACGATGCGGGAGAATTCGAGGACGATGGAATTCTCGATCTCGCTGTTCTCGATCACGGCGTCGTGGTAGATCGAGGTGAAGGGGCCGACGTAAGCGTTCTCGATACGGCAGTTCTCGCCGATGATCGTCGGGCCGCGCACGGTGCTGTTGATGATCGTCGCGCCTTTTTGCACCGTCACGCGCCTGTCCACCTTCGAGTCTGCGTCCACCGTTCCCTCAATCGCCGGCGTCAACTCCTCAAGAACGTGCGCGTTGGCCGAGAGCATATCCATCGGCTTGCCGGTGTCGATCCACCAGCCGCGATGAATGTAGGGATGCACGCTGTGGCCGTGCTCGATCAGCCATTGGATCGCGTCGGTGATCTCCAGCTCATTGCGCCACGAGGCCTTGATGGCGTTGACCGCCTCGAAGACGTGAGCGTCGAACATGTAGATGCCGACCAGCGCCAGGTCGGAGGGCGGCTCCTTCGGCTTTTCGACGAGTCGTTTGATGCGCCCGTCGCCGTCGAGTTCGGCGACGCCGAATTGCTGGGGATTGGGCACTTTCGTGAGAACGATCTGCGAGTTCCACTGGCTGTCGGCGAATTGCGAGATCAACGGGCTGATGCCGCCCTGAATCACGTTGTCGCCGAGGAACATGACGAAGCGTTCGTCACCGAGAAAGTCTTGCGAGATTTTGACGGCGTGCGCCAGCCCGAGCGGCGCTCCTTGAGGAATATAATTGATCCTCACTCCCCACCGCTCGCCGTCCTTCACCGCCTCTTTGATTTCGGGCGCGGTGTCGCCGACGACGATCCCGATCTCGCCGATGCCCGCGTCGCGGATAGCGCGGATGACGCGGAAGAGCACCGGCTCGTTGGCGACGGGGATGAGTTGCTTGGCGCGGGTGTAAGTGAGGGGATAAAGGCGCGTGCCTTTGCCGCCCGAGAGGATCAGGCCCTTCATGGTGTTGTTTGAACCGCGAAGACGCCACCCCGCAAAAACCAGCGGGGCAGGCGAGCGCGAAGAGAAAAAGACTTGGCGCCCGCCTGCCCTCTATCAGGGGTCGCGGCTTCGCGGTTAATCCTCGTTTTCATGCTTGTGAATAGTATCCGCCGAGACTCGCATCCACAGGCGCATTACTCAAGACCGCGCCCACAATGCGGATGTTCACCTTCGCCAGCATCTCTTTCGCGCGCTGGGCGTGATCGCGGCGAGTGCCGCCGGCTTCGACGACGAGCAGAACGCCGTCGAGTTTCGAAGCCAGCAGTGCGGCGTCGGTCACGGCGATGACCGGCGGGGCGTCGAACAGCACGATGTCGGCGCGCGACTTGAGCGCGGCGATGGCTTCTTCCATCCGGCGAGAGCCGAGCAAGTCGGCAGGGTTCGGCGGCACCGGGCCGGAGGGTAGAACGGCGAGATTCTCGATCCCCACATCGGTCAGCGGCGGGTTGGCCAGCGCGTCACTTTCAAGCACCATCGTCGTCAGTCCGCGCTCGTTGGCCAGGCCCCAGATTTCGTGCTGAGTCGGTCGGCGCAGATCGCAATCCACCAGAATCGTGCGCCGGCCTCCCTGCGCCATCGTCACCGCGAGGTTGGCGAGCGTCGTGCTCTTTCCCTCATCGGGCGCGGCGGAAGTGACCAGCAATGTCGTCAGCGGTTTGTCGAGGCTGGTGAACATGAGATTGGTGCGCAGGGTGCGATAAGCCTCGGCCGCCGACGAGCGCGGCTGAGAGAGTGTGACGAGCGAATCTTTGTTTAGGGAGGTCATGGAGTAACCTTTGGGGCGGGCTTCGACATGGCGGCGCCGCCGGGCTTTCGTTCGCGGCGGCGATCGGAGGCCGCGTCGAGCGCCGGAACCGCGCCGAGGACGGCCAGACCGAGGAAGCGTTCCACGTCGCCCGGCGAACGGATAACGCCGGACTCGACCCATTCGAGGGCGAAGACGATCACGCCGCCGAGCAGCAGACCGAGGATCGCGCCGGCGGCCACGTTGATCTTCGTCTTGGGCCGGTCGAGCTCATAGCGCGGCTCGTCGAGGAGGATCGCGTCCACCCGATCTTCCTTGCGCTGTTGCTGATTCTGATCCTGCCGCCACTGGACAAAAATCTCGGCCCACTTTTTGGCGATGTCGTTTGCCTGATCGCCGAGTTGATCCTTCACGTCGATCTGGATGACGAAGCGCGAATCGTCGGAGGCAATCTCGACGTCGCCTCGCAGGTCGCGCGGCGTGCGATCCAACTGCAAAGCGTCGATCACCTCGCCGGCGCGCGCGTCGGTGTTGAGCCACGCCACATACGACCGCAGGAGAATCTTCGCGCTCTGCGTCAGGCCGAAGTCGGTGCGCGCCGGCTGGACGAGGACGTAGACGGTGGACTTGTAGATCGGCGTCTGGAGTTTACTGAAGACAAACGCGCTCGCGGCAGTCACGGCGGCGGCCAACAGCAAAATCCAGCCGCGCCGCCGCAACAAGCGCAGATATTCTATGAGAGGCATTGTTATCTCCGAAGAAGCGGCGGTGATTCTACCATAAGGCAATCAACAATGAGACAACTGACAATTCAGGAGTTACGCACCTGCGTCCGAGTCGACGGCCTCTTTATCACGAATGGCACGAATGAACGAATGACACGAATGTTTTTGTTCGTGATATTCGTCTATTCGTGTCATTCGTGATTTTGCCGACACCCCGATTGCGTAACTCATACTATTGACAAGGATAGCCCGGCAGTTGGTCATTGTTTCATTGGTCATTGTTCATTTCTTCGGTATTTCGCCGATCACCTCAATCCCTAATCCCTCAAGTTCCTTTTTATCTCTTACCGTTGGATCAAGATAATCCACGGCGAAGGCGAGGGCGAGGCCGGCGGCGAGGCCGAGGGCGAGGCGGAGAGGAAGTTCGAGGCGCACACGGAGGGAGGGCACGGCCGGCGTGATGACTGGCGTATCCAACTTGGCAACCACCGCCGCTTGCCCGCCCAACTGCGGCAACATCGTGACGTTCTGAGTCTGTAACACGTCGGCGATGGCCTCGGAAATCGCCGCGAGTTGCGCCGCATCGGGCCAGGTGACGTAGATGGCGAGAAGACTCTTGGAAACATCCACCGCGATCGCGCCTTGCAGGGCGGCGGCGGGAATCTGGATGTCCTTCGTGGCGAGCTCGGCGCTGACGGCGGCGGCAAACGACGACGACTTGGCCCAATCGCCCAGGGTGTTGACGATGTACTCGGAGGCCTGCCAGCGAGTGTAATTCGGATCGTAGCCCGACGGCGGCGCAGGAGGCGGACCGGTCTGCCCCGCCGTGAATCTCAGCGTCGTCGAGAACGACGGCCCCGGCACGCGATACGTCGCGACGGCGAAGGCGGCAACGACGAGCGTCGGGACGGCGACGAGCGGCCAGCGACGAATGATGACGGCGAAGAGTTGGCGGAGTTCCATAGTCGGCAGTAAAGATTGGAGGTGAGAGGTCAGAGGTTGGAGGTCGGAATGGTGACGTTGGCCCTCAATCGAATAAACTCGCGCAGTTGCCGGTCGAAGGCGCTTTTGTCGAATGCCTCGGCGTGCTTTCGGATCGCCGCCGGGTTGAATTGAGCGTCATCAAGAGCGCGAACAGCCGCCGCAAGACATTCGGGCGCCTGCTCGCGGAACAGCAGGCCGGTCTTGCCCTCGACCACTGTATCGAGCGCGCCGCCGCCCGCAAATGCGATGACCGGGCGGCCGGCGGCCATTGCCTGCACCGGCGCGATCCCGAAGTCTTCGAGGCCGGGAAAGATGAACGCCCGACAGCGAGCCATCAGGTCGGCGGCGTCGGCGTCGGAGACGCGCCCCAGAAATTTGATGTTCGGCTTCGCCATCGCTTCCAGCCGGGGCCGGTCGCGCCCGTCGCCGGCGATCACCAACGGCAGGCCGAGTTCGTTGAAGGCCCGCACCGCGAGGTCGGCGCGCTTGTACGGGATCAGCCGTCCGAGGACGAGAAAGAAATCGTCGTGGCGCCAGACTTAGGCGCGCGGCGGCACTCATTCCCTCGCGGGTTGCGTAATCGTCGAAGCCCCACACGTAGCGCGTCGGCGTCAGGCAATAGCAGATGTGCAGTGCGCCCGGCGCGGGGCGGACGCCATGACAGAAGCCGCTCTTGTTGGAAAGGATGAGATCGTGACCGGAGAGATCAAAACTCTCGAAGGCGCGTGGGTAAAGGAGCAGGTAAGGCTGGTGATGCCGATGGACGAGCGGGAGACGATCCATAAACGAAACGCGGATGTCCCACTCGCGGTAACTCCCCGGCATTTTTTCCGGCCAGTACATCGAACTGTAGATCGGCGCACCGGGGAACAGCCGGACGAGATTCTCCAGCACGTCCTCCGCCCCGCCGATTTGATTGAGCCAGTCGTGGATGAGGGCGAGGGGCATCAGTTCTCGGTAAGCGCCTCTTCCAACAACCCCGATATTTGGATCACCCGCTCCGAAAAGCGCGCCGCTTCATCGCGGATCGGCTTGACTCTTTCTTCATCGCCGCATATGCGCGGCCAGGCGAGGTGCCAGAGGGCAAGTTGCAATTGGAGGTCCAACAATTCTTCTTGTATCTCCGGTCTGGCTTCGAGTACCGTCCATTCGATAAACCACTTGCTTTCTTCCAGCATACCGGCAACGGCGTTTCTGTTCGCTGGGTTTTCGGAAAATGAGGCAATGCGGGCCAAGTCGGCGGCCAACCCCCCGAGTCGAAACGACACTGGGTCCTGGAGAAATCGCCGTCGGACCGCTGGCCAATCCTTCATTCCGCACCTTCCATTAGTTCTCGCGTTATGGCTTCTACATATCGCCTCAACTCCGGATCGGTCAGTTCGATTCTGAAGTTGCCCTGGCGAGGGCGCAGATTTATGACCGATTCGAAGCGCACTTCGTGCGTCTGCGGCAACCAATCTGCGCCCCATACGTCGGCCTGCTGGCTGCCTTCGTCTATCAACACAGCTTCGCAATCAGCATGCATCGCGCCACCACCGGCGAGGACTCGCCGCCGAATATCAACTGCCAATTTAATGAAACCCTCGTCGTAAAACGCTTCGAGCATATCAGCGATTTGCTCGTGTGTTGCTTTTTGTTTGAGCACCTGTATATTAGCCACATTCGCCTCTGGTGATGAGTATACCTCGGCAGTGCAATCCACGCCCCTCAGCGTATCAGCGGCTCATTCACTCCCCACCGGCATCGCCTCAGCCACT
>JACQED010000335.1 GCA_016200785.1 Chloroflexota bacterium | reverse complement strand
GCCTTCGAGCGGCACGGGAATGCCCCAGTCAATATCGCGCGTGATCGGCCTCGGCAGAAGTTCGCCCTCGGCCACCTGGTTGCGCGCAAAGGTGATCACGTTGCCTCGCCAGTGGTCTTTGCCGGCGTTCAGATACGCGCGCAAGTCTGGGCTGAGTTTCGGCAGATCGAGAAAATAATGCTCGGTCTCGCGCAGAACCGGCGTCGAACCGTCGTTCTTCGAGCGCGGATTGATCAACTGGATCGCGTCGAGCAGGTTGCCGCAGTTGTCACATTGGTCGCCGCGCGCATTCGGGTAATGACAGATGTAGCACTCGCCTTCCACGTAACGGTCGGGCAGATAGCGTTTCTCCGAAGGCGAATACCACACCTTTTGTCGGTCGAGGCGCAGGTAGTCATTCTCCAGCAGGCAGGTGAACATATCCTGCGACACGCGGTGATGATTCTCCGTGTCCGTGTGAGTGAATAGATCATAAGTCAGGCCGAGTTTCAGATACAGGTCGAGAAAACGGCGATGGTAGAACTCGAAGACCTCGCGCGCCGTTTTCTTCTGCGCGTCGGCCTTAACCGTGATCGGCGTGCCGTGCGAGTCCGAGCCGGAGACCATCAGCACGTTGTTCCCGGCAAGGCGGTGATAGCGCGCGAAGATGTCTGCCGGCAGATACCCGCCGGTCATGTTGCCAACGTCAATGTCGGCGTTGGCGTAAGGCCAGGCGACGGAGACAAGAATGTATTCGGGCATGGTCAATCCTCCTTGAAAAATAAACAAAAACGCCAGCCGAGGCTGGCGCGGGTGTGTTACAGGAAGCGGGCAACCTGCAAGCCGCGTGGCGCGACTCACCCGTCCATCGCGGTCGGGAAGCCTCCACCTCCCGACCGCCACATCCGGCGGCGCATGGACATGGTCTTGGTCACCAAAGGCATGGGCGTATTATACGCGGAAACGGCGATGAAGCAAGAAGCAGATTTGCGCTACTGCTCAATTCCCAGTTGGCGCAGAACGCTCAGTTCATCCGGCAATGGCGATTGCCACAACCATTCAACTTTGATTTGAAAGCCGGGGACGGCACGCGAGTGGTAGAAACCTCCGGCATCCTGCTGGATCAAGGTGTAACGGCTTTCTTCGTCCAGCTGATAGAACTCGGCGCGCCGCCGCAAGGGGTCAATGATCCAATACTCGGCAAACCCTTCTTCCTCGTACTCGATAAACTTGTCGCCCCGATCGCGTGACACGCTCTCAGGCGAAACAATTTCTACCGCCAAATCCGCCGGGCCGGTGAGAAAGGTGTCACCCAGTCGGCTCAAGTGGTCTTGCCCGACAAAAATCAAATCAGGTTCGCGGCCCCGCGGACGGGAGAGAATTCGCACAAGGTAAGGAGCGGTGATCACCCGGCCCAATGCACGCCGCCGCACAAAAATAGACAGGATGGATGCCAGCCAATCCCGGATTGTCTGATGATTGAGCGATGCCGGAGACATCACGATCACCTCCCCGTCTACCCATTCGGCCCAGATGTCTTCATCGAGCCAGGCCACAAATTCCTCCCACGTCATTTTCCGGCCGGGCGAAGCGTGGCGATCGGTCGGCAATTCTGCGGTTGTCACCAACTCACTCATGTCTCGGGCCTTTCCAATTACCAACTCCGCCGGGCATTGCCCGGCGGAGAGAGTGTACTCTAACTCAGATAGTCGCGCAACTGCCGGCTCCGCCTCGGGTGCCTCAGCCGCCGCAGGGCCTTGCCTTCGATCTGGCGGATGCGCTCGCGGGTCAGTCCGAACTTCTGCCCCACCTCCTCCAGCGTGTAACTGCGCCCGTTTTGCAGACCGAAGCGCAGGCGCAGGATGCGCGCCTCGCGCGGCGTCAGCGTCGAGAGCACCTCCTCCACTTTTTCGCGCAGAAGATTCTGATACGCGCTCTGCGTCGGGGTTGGCGTCGAGTCGTCCTCGATGAAACTGCCGAGTTCGTTGTCCTCGTCTTCGCCGACCGGGCGCTCCAGCGACAGAGGCCGCCACGACACCTTGAGCATCCACTGCACCTTGCGCGGCTCGATGTTGAGTTCGGCGGCGATCTCCTCCGGCGTCGGCTTGCGGCCGTGCGCCTGCTCGAGTTGGCGCGCGGCTTTGTACAGCCGGCGGATGCGGTCGCTCATGTGCACCGGCACGCGGATCGTCCGGCCCTGATCGGCGATGGCGCGGGTGATCGTCTGCCGGATCCACCAGGTGGCATACGTGCTAAAGCGATAGCCGCGCCGATAGTCGAACTTCTCGACGGCCTTCATCAGGCCCAGATTGCCTTCCTGAATGAGATCGAGGAAGGGCACGCCCCGGCCCATATACTTCTTTGCAATTGACACGACCAGGCGGGTGTTGGCCTTGATGAGATGATCGCGCGCGGCCTTGCCGTCTTCGATGAGGAACCCAAGTCCACTGCGGCGCTTGGGGGCGGCGTGGCCGTTGAGTTTGGCCAGCTTGCGCTCGGCCAGGTGGCCGCGCTCCAGCCGCTTGGCGAGGTCCACTTCCTGCTCGGTCGTCAGCAGAGGCACGCGCGCCATCTCTTTGAGATACAATCCGACCGAGTCGTCAATCGAGACACTGCTCAGGTCGAAGGCGTCTTCGTCAGGCTCCGTTGATTTGTGCCGGGGGCGGCGGGGCGCGTCCTTTTTTTCTTCGTAGACTTCGATGCCGGCCTGATGAAGAAAAGAGAAGAGTTGATCGAGTTGGTCGGCCGCCTCTTCGGCGTCGGGGAAGGCTTCGATAATATCGTCCGTGGTCAAATAGCCCTGGGCATCGGCCTTATCCATCAATACCGCTACTATCTCAGATTTCTTGCCGCGCTTGCCACTAGTCTTCATCCTAGATCTCCTCAACGTAAGACCCTCGGGAAAACAGCGCTTGCCTTGACGGGCGATGAGCGCCCAACATGCCGCCTGGGTGCGGCTCGGACTATACGATATGAACTATGTAGGTCAGAGTTTAGGGGCGATCATTTCTCCAATAACGATTTGAGCGCGGCGAGTCGAGGGTCGCTTGTTTCGTCTGTGCAAGCGCAGGTTTCCGTGTTTCGATTGGCGCCGCATTGAGGGCACAGTCCTTTGCAGTCGTCCCGGCACAGCGCTTGCATTGGCGCGGAAAGCAACATATCCTCACGCACGATCGGCGCTAGATTTATGAATCCTTCCTCTCCCACTACGGCTTCGCCGCGCGCAGCATGTTCCGGTGGGTAAATGAACAGTTCGGCAATTCTTGCGGTGAGGGGCTGGGAAACTTCTTCGAGACAACGCCCGCACTCGGCCCGGACGTCGCCCGCAATCTGCCCGTTCGCATACAGGCCCTGTGGCGTGCGCGTCAGGCGCACCCGCCCGCGCAAATTCGTCACATCGAGATCGTCGGCCACTTGCGCGTGCGGCTCACCAAACTGAAACTCGCGGCTGTATCCAACGCCTTCTTTCAGCAGGAATCCGACATTCAGCCGCAGGAAGTTATTCGTCCTCATTGGTAAAGTGCGAACGCATAGCCGTCTAGATTCTAACTTGACCGGAAATTGACGGCATTATAGCATGGATGAGAGTCCGAGGTCAAGGTTTTTTCTTAGTTTGCGACATAATGCTCTGTTTTATGTGGATTCTTGTTCGTTCCGTATCCTACATAGGGCTAAAGGCTTCACATAAGAATGACTCCCAGACTACTGATTGCAACCACCAACCCCGGAAAAGTCCGAGAAATATTCGCTCTTCTTGGCGATATCAGCGCGCGGCTCGTGACGCCGCCCGAAGTCGGGCTGGCGCTCGAAGTGGATGAAACGGGCGCCACTTATGCGGAGAATGCGAAGCGAAAAGCCCTGGTCTACGCCGCCGCCTCGGGCCTCGTGACGCTTGGCGATGACTCAGGCCTCGAGGTGGACGCGCTGGGCGGCGCACCCGGCCTTCACACTGCGCGTTTCGCGGGCCCCGGCGCGTCCGACGCCGATCGCATTCGTCTTCTTCTTCAAAAACTGGAGGGGATTCCCGGATCAGAGCGCACGGCGCGCTTCCGGTGCGCCGTCGCAATCGCCGAGCCGGGAGGCGAGACTGCAATTGCTGAGGGGATGTGTGAGGGCCGCATCGCCATCGCGCCAAGCGGCATCAACGGATTCGGCTACGATCCGGTCTTCTTTTTTCCCGAACACGGATGCACGATGGCCGAACTTCACGATCGAGTGAAGAATTCCGTCAGCCATCGCGCTCGCGCGGTGCTGGCCGCGCAGCCGATGATCGTCGCGGCGTTACGAAGATCCGCGCGCCCGGAAGAAGAGTACGAGTGACTCGACGCCCATCGCCGCCGTCAACGCGATTCCCGCAAGCGGGACGCCGGGGAAGCGCAGTGCCACACCGAGGGCCAGCACGCCAGCCATCGTCGCCAGATTCAACCCCATCGCCACGGTGATGGGCGCTGTCACTTTGCGATTCATCAGCCGGCCCCGTTGCCACCCCTGCACGGCCATCAACCACGGGATCAACAGCGACAACTGAACGCCGGGCGCGACGATCCGCGCGAGATCCGGTGTGATTCCGATCAACCGGGTCAGGTAGAAATTTGCCAGGGGGGTGAAAGCCAAGATCGCCAACAAGCCGGATGAGATCAACCCGACCATGAGGCCAAAGCGGCGCACCGGCCGCACGGTATCTTTCCCCCCCAGTAGCGCGATGACCGCTTCGGGCAGAGCCGCGCCGGGACTGCGAAAGATAAGCACCAAGCCATAAGTCACCGGCCAAGCCGCCAAGGCGAGTTCCGGCTGAGCCGTGCGGGCCAGCGCCGCGCCGACAATCGGCTGGCCGAGCAGAAGCAACAACGTCGTCGCCGCCAGCGGCGCGTGATAACGGACAAGCGCGTTGTAAGTGAGTTCCACCTCTCCCATCCGAACCGCGGAGGAAGTCACTCGGGCGACGACCGGCGCAGCGGCAAAGTGGGCGAAGACCGCCTCGGCAATGACGCCCACCATCAATGCGCACGCGCCCAGCCACACGCCCGGCAGCTTCCCCCATAGCCCGAGCGCCGCCGCCGTCCCCGCCGAACCGACGAGACGCACAATCGTCCCGTACCCGACCAGCCGGGTGGCGTTGTGACGGATCATCACGCCCTGCTTGAATCGCCGCCAGGCAATCGCCGCGCTCCACAAGAGCATGATCCGCAATCCGGGCAGGGCCGCGTCGGCGATGGCCGTAGGGATACCCATCGCTTGCCGCACGACGATGTCGTAAAGCGGCGTCCAACCTATGAGCGCGGTGAGCGCTGTCGTCAACACCATCAAGTCAATGGTGAACCGGCGAATTTTCAGATAGGACTGCCGATCGCGCGCCAGCGCCGTAGCGGTGGCGAGCAGCATGATTACCGGGCTTTCAATCGTGATCGATAGGCTCAAGGTGATGCCGAACGCGGCGATCATCAGCGCCGGATCGGACAGGCGCGCCATGGTGCCGTTGACAAACGGGCCTTCCAGCGTCATCAACAGCCAGCTCGCCGCCAGCGGAAGCCAGAAAGCCGCAATGCGCCATTGGCTCAGGGCGGGCGACGCCGCTCCCGTCGCCACGTTCGTCTCTGAAGTCGTCAGTCCGATTTCGCTCATGAAGCCTCTCTAATCACAATAAAAACCGCCCGTCACAAGACGGGGCGGTGAGGGCCACAGTGTACCATAAACTCGCTCACCGCCTCCGTTACGCTTTGCGGCTTCTCCAGCATCACCATGTGCCCCGCCCCGGAGACGACGAGCAATTCGGCCTGAGGCAGCTGGTCGGCCAAATGGCGCGAATACTTTTCCGGCGTCAGTTTGTCTGCCGATCCGCAGATGACAAGCGCGGGGGCGCGAATCTCTTTCAGCCGGGACATCACGTCAAATTGATCGCAGGCCAGGAAATCGCCGCGCAGAACCTCGGGCGCAACCTCCATCATGCGCCCGGCGTGGGGCCGAGTGAGGCGCTCGGGCGCGTCCGGGCTGAATTCCCATTCAGTGATCAGTTGCACCGTTTTGGGAAAGTCGGCCAGTATTCCGTCGAGGATGGCCGGGGCGACTCTCAACCGCGCGCCGGTGCCGACGAGGACTACGCCGGCGGTGCGTTCCGGGTAGGCGAGCGCGAAGGTCTGCGCGACGGCTCCACCCATCGAATGGCCGCAGACTACGGCGCGCTTCACTCTCGCGTCGTCAACGAGCGCCAGGATAGCTTCGGCGTAGTCGCCGATCGTGCGCCGACCCACGCCGCCTGACTTGCCATGACCGGGCAGGTCAACTGCCAGCACCGTCCTGTCAGGCAGGCGACGCAGTTCAGGGGGCCAGTGAAGGTGCGTTCCGCCTGCGCCGTGTACGAGCACGAGCGCCGGGGCGCTGGGATGGCCGCGCTCGTATAGGACGTAGTAAATGGATTGGCCGTGGAAATCTGCGAATGGCACTTTGGCCTCCAAAAACAAAGGGCGGGTTCCTCACCCGCCCCGCTTCTCCGACGTCACAATCGCGCCTGCCCCGTCCCGCGCTCCGCGGGAGCGGGGTCGCGGGAATAGGCCCTCCTGAAAAGGCGATCTTACGAAAGTCCGCGCGCCGACAACCAGCGTTCGACCATGATCGCCGCCTGGCAACCCTGCCCGGCCGAGGTGACCACCTGCCGGTACACCGGGTCTTGAACTTCTCCAGCCGCGAAGACTCCTTCAACACTCGTCGCCATCAATTTGTCGGCGATGATGTAGCCGTGATCGTCCATCGCGAGTTGGCCTTTGAAAATGGACGTGTTAGGGTAGTGCCCGACGTAGACAAAAACGCCGTCCGCCGTCAGTTTTTCGACTGCGCCGGTCTTGAGATTCTTGAGGGTTACGCCTTCGACCTTGCCGTTGCCCACAATTTCCTCGACGACCGTGTCCCAGATGAAAGACATTTTGTCGTTCGTCAACGCTCGGCGGGAGAGGACGGGCCCGGCGCGCAGGGTGTCGCGCCGATGGACGACCCGCACGTGGTTGGCAAACTTGGTGAGGAACAGACCCTCTTCCAGCGCGCTGTCGCCGCCGCCGACGACGACGATCTCCTTGCCGCGGAAAAAGAAGCCGTCGCACGTGGCGCAAAACGAAACGCCGCGCCCGATGAACGCGTCTTCGCCCGGCACGCCGAGACGCTTGGGGGAAGCGCCGCTGCACACGATGACGGCCTTAGCTTGATACTCTTCGCTGTGGGTTTTGACGTAAAACGGAGAGCCTTTGGTGAAATCCACCTCGGCGACTTCGTTGATCTCGACCCTCGCACCGAACTTCTCTGCTTGCCGGCGCATCAGTTCGACGAGTTCCGGGCCGGTCGTTCCTTGAGGAAAGCCCGGATAGTTCTCCACCTCGTAAGTGATCGAAACCTGCCCGCCGAGTTCGTTGCCGGTGATCACGAGCGGATTGAGATTGGCCCGCGCGGTATAAAGCGCCGCGGTCAGTCCGGCCGGGCCTGAGCCGATAATCACCACGTTCTCCTGCTTCATTGCACCTCCACCCCGAATTGACCCGCACCGCTTCGGGTGAATTTACATTTCCCTTGCTTTCCGGGCGGCGACCCGAGCAACCTCGCCGACCGTGTGCAAGAGCCACCATAACGGCGCCTGCGACCTGATCTCGCCACTCGCGGTCACGAGCGGTTTGCGGCATGGATCGTCCGGATCGCCCGGGCGGCAGACAAGAAGCTCGTGACCACACACTTGACACTTGCCAGGCTCGTTCGCGGGCGTGAAACAATTCGGGCAAAGACAAATTGCCGTCAGGGGTTCTTCGGCCATAGACGCCTCCGCTTGGCTACGATTGAATTGTAATTCTTAATCGGGAGATGAGCAATAGAGAGTCAATTGTGCTCGTGCCGGAGCGCAAAGCGCCACGAATCGCGAACAGTGAATTCGTGGCGCACGCTTTCAAGGGAAAGCCATCAAAACGCCAGCCTTCGATCCCGTTTCATGTCAATTCCCCTTCGGCGGGCCGTTGAAGGCCGCGCCGATCAGTCCGACCCCGAGACCCGCGGCCAAGCCGGCCACGGCCCAGACCGGCGTCCGCGCCGCCGTGCCGATCAGCGCGTCCAGCCTGAAGTCCGGCGAGCTGTGGCTATGCAGTGAGACTTTCAAGAGCATCAGAGTGACAGTGAACGGCGTGGTCAACAAGCCGGCGATCAAGCCCGCGACTCCCAGCGCCACGAGTCGGCGAAGCGTCGTCGTGTTCAGCGGGCCGGGCCATCCACCGGCCACCGCATGTGCGACAAGCAGAGCCGCCCCGCCCGCGCCCAGCGCCGTCGCCAGGCCGACGGACTGATCTTCGTAGCCGAGCCAAACGACAAACATCAGTCCGTAGAGCAGGGTTGTCAGCGCGATCCAGCGTTGAACGCGAAGGCGCATGGGATTCATGGCGGCGAATCGTCGGGCGCGGCACGGCGCAGATCGCCGAAGAAGAGCAAGAGGGCGGGCGCGGCGAACTCAAGTACGGAGCCGTTCGCGCGCTTCCTCGGTGAGGGGCACCAGCACGGTGATCTTCGTGCCTTTGCCCTCAGCCGACTCGATGTGGTGCGCGCCGTTCACCAGCGCCGCGCGCTCGCGCATGTTCACCATACCCAGACTGCCGCGCTGTTCGTACGAAGCGTCCACCGCGCCCACGTTGAACCCGACGCCGTCGTCCTGTATTTCGAACACGAATACGTCGCCCTTCACTTTCAGTCGAACCCAGATGTGCTCGGCGGCAGCGTGCTTGCGGGCATTGTTGACTGCTTCTTCGGCGACGTAGAACAGCACGCCTTGCTGGTTGAGTTCCAGTCTTTCTTCGGCGCTCGGCTCGGATTCGACGATCACGTTCTGACTGTGCGTCTCACGCATCTTCTCGGCCAGTTGCTTCAGCGCCGCCGTGAGGCCCTGCGATTCCAGGATGAGCGGGCGCAGGGTGAAAAGCATGTGGCGGATTTCTTTCGTCGTGCGTCGAGCCAGGTCTTCGATCTTGAACAGTTCGTCGGCGGCCTGCTTCGGATCGCGATCCAACAACCTGCGGGCGAAGTTCACGCGCATGGCAATCGCCGCGACCGATTGCGTCGGGCCGTCGTGCAGGTCGCGCGCGAGTTTCTTGCGGGCTTCTTCTTCGACCTCGACGATGCGCTCCTTTTCGGAAAGCAGGCTCTGGTAGAGTTGGGCGTTCTGAAGCGCGATGACCGACTGATTGACGACCGCTTCCAGGAGTTGCTGGTGTTCGGCGTCGAAAAAGTCCGGGCGCGGGTGACCGTAGAGGAAAACGCCGTAATTCTCAAAGCCGGCGCGCAGTGGGATGCACATCAGCGAGCGGCAGGTGCGGAAGCCGACAAATTGGACGAGTTCGGGATCGCGGAATGGATCGGAGAGGACCTGCGGATTGCCTGTGCGCGACACTTCGCCAAGCACACCGCTTTCGGCCGGCAGGATGACTTTCATATCCGACGGAGTCAGCCTGCGCGCGGACGACACGTGCAACTGGTCGTCCTGGAAGAGAAGCACCGCGCTGACCATTTGCCCGGCGTCGCGGCTGAGGTCTTGCATGCCCTGCATGCTCAGATCGAGCGCGGCGTCGATCACGCGCTGATAATTCAACGTCGCGCTGACCAGAGAGGCCATTTGATAAATGGCCTTCGAACGGTCGCGGACGCCGCTTATCTTTTTCTCCTCGGCTGTCCGTTGTGCCAGCGTCTCGCGCACCGCGATCTGCCGGACCCGGTCGCCCAGCAGACCGGTCGCCGCCGCCGCGCCGATCAGGAAGGCGCCATTGCCCAACAACGGCACAAGGTGCATCAGGCCGTCCGGGTCGAAGGCCACGATGAGTGTAGCGTCGGATGCTACCAGCACGGCCGCCACCGCGACGCTGGTGACCCAGCCGAACCGCAGGGCGGCGGTGATGATAGGAAACAGGCCCATCCATACCAGCGGGCTGGTCGTCCGCCCCGAAGCCTGAAAGACCGCGATCACCAGCAGGCAG
>JACQED010000354.1 GCA_016200785.1 Chloroflexota bacterium | reverse complement strand
GGTTCAATTCCCATTCCTTTACAGATGTCCTCTGTCTATCGCCAAGCAGGCTTGCCGCGCGCAAGCGTGAACTACGTGGATCAAAAACGCAAAACGCTCGTCGCGCGTATGCCCTTGACGAAAGCGGAAGTAAATCTGCTGGACGATGACGCCGATCTTGAATAGGCCATAGACGTAATAGAATAACGGGTCGGGAATGTCGCGCCCGCTCTTCTCCGCGTAGCGATCCACAAGTTGCCGACGAGTGAGATTGCCGGGGAGGCGGGTGAGGCCGACCAGCGCCGCCAGTTCGTCGGGATCGTCCGGCTCGGTCCAATAACCGAGCGTCGTGCCGAGGTCCATAAACGGATCGCCGACGGTCGCCATCTCCCAATCGAGCACGGCGACGATACGCCCGAGGTCCGAAGGTTCGAGAACGAGGTTGTCGTATTTGTAATCGTTGTGGATCAGCGCCGCGCCGGATTCGGGCGGCTGATGCCGGGCCATCCACTCCGCGATCCGATCCATCTCCGAAATATCGTCGGTGCGCGAATTCTGGTATCGCTTCGTCCAGCCGGAGATTTGGCGCTCGATGTAGCCTTGCGGATTTCCGAGATCGCCAAGCCCGGCGGCAGTGTAATCGCTCGCGTGCAGTTCGGCGAGGTTGTCGACGAACGATGTGGCGATGCGCCGCATGATCTCCGGCGACAGTTTCAAATGGGGCGGCGGCGTGGCGCGCAGAATCACGCCTTTGACGCGCTCCATGACGTAGAAGGGCGCGCCGATGACCGACTCATCTTCGCAGTAGGCCAGCGGCCGGGGCACTTTGGCGTAAACCCGGATCAAGTGCGATAGAACCTTGTATTCGCGCCCCATGTCGTGCGCCGTTTTGATCTTCGCGTTGAACGGCGGACGGCGCAGAACCAACTCGCGATCCCCGGCGCGGATGAGATAGGTCAGATTCGAATACCCGCTGGGAAATTGCTCGACGGCGACCGGGCCGGTGAGGCCGGGGATGTGCCCTTTGAGATAAGTTTCGAGCCGGCCCGCGTCGATCTCCTCGCCGGGACGAACGGAGGTGGGGCGATCAGTGAAGTCTGTTGGCATGTCTGATTTCGATCTCTCTACCACGAGGTGTTAAACACGAATGGCACGAATAATCGAATGACACGAATGGCTTTGTTGCCCGGCAGAACGCCCAATTCGTGCTATTCGTCCATTCGTGTCATTCGTGATAAATCCCCCCATGCCAGATGCACGAAGTCGCTTACAACGAAACATCGACCCCATACTTTCTCAGGGCGTGCCGCGCCACGACCGTCTTGTGCACCTCGTCCGGGCCGTCGTAGATGCGCGCGGCCCGCTCGTGCCGATACCAGAACGACAGCAGTGTGTCGTCGGTCACGCCCAGCGCGCCGTGCGTCTGAATCGCCCGGTCGAGCACCCTCTGCAAAACGCCGGCGACGAAGAATTTGATCAGCGAGATTTCCACCCGCGCCGCGTGCGCCCCCTCGCGATCGATTTTCTGCGCCGCGTCCAGCACCATCAGGCGCGAGGCGTGAATCTCGGCGCGGCTCTCGGCAATCCAATGCTGGACGATCTGCCGGCCGGCCAGAGGTTTTCCCGGCGCGACTTCCCGTTTCGCGGCGTGCTCGCACATCATGTCGAAGGCGCGCTCGCAGATTCCGATCCAGCGCATGCAATGATGAATGCGCCCGGGGCCGAGCCGTTCCTGCGCGAGCACAAAGCCCTGCCCCTCCGCCCCGAGCAGATTCGATTGCGGCACGCGGCAATCTTCGAAGACGATCTCGGCGTGGCTGAGGAAATCGCTCCCCGCGTCGCCCATCATCGAGATGTTGCGCACGCGGCGGAAGCCGGGGGTGTCCGTCGGCGCGATGATCTGGCTGGCGCGCTGGTGCGGCCGCTCGGCGTCGGCGTTCGTCACCGCCATCACGACGGCAAAGGCCGCGCCGTCCGCCGCCGAGGCGAACCATTTGTGGCCGTTGATAACGTAGTCATTCCCGTCTTTGGCCGCCGTGGTGCTCAGCCACACCGGATTCGACCCCGCGTGCTCCGGCTCGGTCATCGCGAAGCAGCTGCGGATTTCGCCGCGCGCCAGCGGCCTGAGATACTTTTCTTTCTGCGCCTGCGTGCCGTACTTCAGCAGAACTTCCATGTTGCCGATGTCCGGCGCGTTGCAGTTGAGGAGGTAATGCCCGAGCGGACTGCGCCCGAGCTCTTCGCTGACGCGCGCAAATTCGCTCAGCGAAAGCCCGAGGCCGCCGAATTCTCGCGGCAGGTGCGGCGTCCACAGGCCGCGTTCTTTGGCCGTCTGCCGTTTCTCGGCCAACGCCGGCAGAAGCGCGCGGAAGCCCTCGCGCAGTAACGTCGTCTCCAGCGGATACACTTCGTCGCGCATGAAGTCACGGACGGATTGGAGGATTTTGTTGAGGTCGGTGTCTGTCGTCATGGCGCTCTTTCTGTAATCAACGGACCAAGTATACTCAATCTCTTGCTTGCTACAAAACCCGAACATGCGATACAATCGCGCTCGTGATCGTCCCCCGTCCCGTCAGCATCATCGGAATCGGTCAGGTGGAAGTGGAGAAGGCCAGCGAGCGCAGTCTGCGCGAGTTGGGGGCTGCGGCCATTCTGAAAGCCATGGCCGACGCCGGCGTGGATCGAGTGGAGGCGCTGTTCGCCGGCAATATGCTGGGCGACGAACTGCAGGGGCAGAAGCACATCGCCACGCTGCTGGCCGACGAGGCCGGGCTGGTGGGCGTCGAGGCGTTGCAGGTTCGAGCAGCAACGGCGACGGGAGCCGCCGCGCTGAGGATGGCCTATCTCGTCGTCGCCAGCGGCGAGGCCGACCTGGCCGTGGCCGTCGGAGTGGAAAAGATGAGCGAGGGTGTCGCGACGCCGGCGCTGGCAAAGGCCCTGGACGCGGAGAAGGAAGTTACTCGCGGCGCAACGTTGATCAGCCGTAACGCCGAGTTGATGCGGCTGTACCGCGAGCGCTATCGCCCTCCCGAAGACGCCTTCGTCAAATTCTCCGTCAACGCCCACAATAACGCGCGGCACAACCCCAACGCGCTCTTCCGCTCACTCCGCGTTTCCGACCGAACGGTGCTGGCCTCCCGCACGATCTATCCGCCGCTGCGTCTGCTGGACTGCGCGCCGATTTGCGACGGGGCCGCCGCAGTCGTGCTCGCCCCGCGCGACGAGGCGCGGGCGTACATCGACCACCCGGTTCACCTCCTAGCCTCCAGCGTCGCCACCGACCGCTTCCGGCTTGAAGACCGGAGCGATCCGCTGCGCCTGGAAGCCGCCCGCCTCTCGGCACAGGAAGCATTTCGCCGCGCCAACGTCAACCTGCACGACATCAGCCTGTTCGAGGCCCACGATGCTTTCAGCATCATGGCCTGCCTGCTGTTGGAAGCCGTCGGCTTCGCCCGCCCCGGACAGGGCTGGCGGCTCGCCGCAGAGAATGCAATCGGCGTGCGCGGCCGGATTCCGATCTCGACGATGGGCGGCCTCAAGGCGCGCGGGCATCCCATCGGCGCGACCGCGCTCTATCAAACGTGTGAGATCGTTTTGCAATTGACGGGGCGCGCGGGGAAGACTCAGGTGCGAAAGCCGAAAGTGGCGTTATTGCAAAGCGTGGGTGGCGCGGCGTCTACGGTGATCTATCAAACGTGTGAGATCGTTTTGCAATTGACGGGGCGCGCGGGGAAGACTCAGGTGCGAAAGCCGAAAGTGGCGTTATCGCAAAGCGTGGGTGGCGCGGCGTCTACGGTGATCACGCACGTGTTTGGGGCGTGAGTTCGCTCACAATTCTACCCCGTCGCGCTCAATTGCCGTCTTTACTGCCGATCGGGCATATTCAGCCTCAATCAAGTCGGCTTTGATCTCTGGATCGAGATCGAGCAAACGTCCGACAGCCCGCAGGTACAGTCGCTCATCCATGCCCCAGACTGCCAAGTCCACGTCCGATCTGACGAAGAAGCGGCCGGGGCCGCGTGCTAATGAGCCGAAGAGGACGACTCGTGATGCGCCGAACTCCTGTTTCAGCAGAACGGCGGATCGGCGCGCCACTTCCCATGCCCTTTGCCGGCGCGCTTCCAGCTGCTTCCGTCGCTGTTTGGATCGCGCTTGCGCGGTCTGGGCATATATCTTCATCTGCGCTGGACTGATCAGCGTTTCCATAGACGGTTGCCTTGTGCCTCAGCGCAATTGTACCACCGCCAGCCGATCGGCGCGGTAATTCTGCCGCTGTCTTGGCCACTATGCTCTCCACGCTTCATTGTGCAACATTGCGCGGCGAGGAGTCAAAGAAGAGCGGATTGGTCGCGCGGCTTGGGGCTATCTTTCTTCCCCGCCCGCTCAATCGCCCTCGTCGCCAGCCAATCCGCGCGGCGATTGAGCGGGTCGGCGGCGTGGCCCTTCACCCAGTGCCATTCGATCTCGTGTATCGCCATCTGTTCGACGAGTTGCTCCCATAGATCGCGGTTGGCAACTCGTCTTTTGTTCGCGGTGCGCCAGCGGCTTGCCTGCCAGATGGGCAGCCATTCGGTAATTCCTTTTTGCAGATAGATTGAATCGGTGAAGAGTCGAACGCGACCCGGCTGTTTTAGCGACTTGAGCGCCTCGACCGCCGCTGTCAATTCCATGCGGTTGTTCGTCGTGTTCGGATCGCCGCCGGTCAGTTCTTTGGTGTGCCGGCCGGACTTGAGGATCGCGGCCCAGCCGCCGGGGCCGGGGTTCGGGTCGCATGCGCCGTCGGTGTAGATGATGACGAGCGGGAGTTCGTTTGTAATGAACAAAAAAACCGGCCGGGTCTGCGGGAACTGGCAGGTTCGCTAAGCTGAGTGCGACGAAGACTCTTCCGTCAGCCGGTTTGCCAGCAGAATCGGGATGGCCATGATCAGGACGACGAGGACGGCCACGACGTTGGTGACCGGGCGGTCGCGCGGTTTGGTGAGTTGACTGAATATCCAGATGGGGAGCGTGGCCTGCTGGCCCGCCGTGAACGTGGTCACGATGATCTCGTCGAACGAGAGAGCGAAGGCCAACATGCCGCCGGCCAGCAAAGCGGTCGCGATGCTGGGCAAGATCACGTAGCGGAACGTCTGGAAAGCGTTCGCGCCCAGATCCATCGAGGCCTCGATGAGCGATCCACTGGTGCGCCGCAAACGGGCGATGACGTTGTTGTAGACCGTGACGATGCAAAACGTCGCATGGCCGACCACAATCGTCCAGAAAGTGAACGGGATATCCATGGTGCTGAGCGCCGAGCGCAGGGCGATGCCGGTGACGATGCCGGGCAGGGCGATGGGCAGGACGACGAGGAACGACACTGTATCGCGCCCAAAGAAGCGGCTGTTATGCACCGCGGCGGCGGCCAGCGTGCCCAGAACGATCGCGACGATCGTCGCGCCGAGGGCCACGCGCAATGACAAACCCAACGCGCTCCACAGGTCTACGCGATTCCACGCTTCACCGAACCACGCGATCGTGAATCCCGGAAGCGGGAAGGTGAAGGTCTGCTCGTCGGTAGTGAAGGAGTAGAGCAGGATGACGACGAAGGGCAAGTGCAAAAAGAGGATCGATCCGATGGCAGCCAGCCTCAGCCCGAGCGGCGCGCGCGGGGCGGCGTCGGGGTTGGCGGGCTTAGAGCGCATCGAAGGCTCCCAGCCGCTTGGCGAAAGACAGGTAAATCGCCATGATGAGGATCGGCACGATGGTGAAGGCCGCGGCCAGCGGCACGTTGCCGGATGTGCCCTGATAGACGTAGACGGCCATACCGATGAAGAACTGAGAAGTGCCGAAGGCGGTGGGGATGATGAAGTCGCCCAGGGTGAGCGAGAAAGTGAAGATCGAGCCGGCCACCACGCCCGGAAAAATCAGCGGCAGGATCACGTGACGGAAAGTCTCGCCGGGCTTCGCGCCGAGGTCGCCGGACGCCTCGAGCAGTGACTTCGGCACGCGCTCCAGCGCGGCCTGGATGGGCAGGATCATGTACGGGAGCCACACGTACAGGAACACGAGGAACATGCCGATGAGCGAGTTCGACAGCGACGGCCCGCCGATCACCGGCAGTTTCAAGAGCGCATCTAGCGCGAAGTCCAGATGCAGTACGGTGAGGAACCAGCCGAGGATGCCCTCTTTGGCGAGAATGATTTTCCACGCGTAAACGCGCACGAGATAATTGGACCACAACGGTATCAGCACGGCCAGATAGAGCAGAGCCTTGAGGCGCGGCGAGGCATAGCGGGCCATGTAATACGCAATGGGAAACGCCAGCAGGGCCGCCGCCAGTGTGACCGCCGCCGCCATGCCGGCGGTGCGAACGACGATATTGTAATTCTCGAATTGGGAGAGCAAGTCGCCATAGGTGGCGAGGGTGAACTCGCGCACGACTTTGCCGCTGAAACTGTCGAGGTGAAAGAAGCTCTGCGCCACCAGCATGAACAGCGAGCCGAGATAAACCACGCCCAGCCACACGAGCGGCGGGCCGAGCAACGCCGCCAGCGTGAGCCGCGGATGCAGATAGAATAACGTGGATAGTTTCCCGATGAACGATTGACGCTCAGGAGAGGTCGTCGCCGTCGCCATGATTCAGTTGGCCCTCTCCGGGATGAGGCTGACGTGGTTGCGTTGCCAGATCAACCGCACCGGACGGCCCTGCGCCGCCAGCACGTCCATCGAAGTGGTGTGCAGGTTTTGCTCCATCACCGCCAGTTCGCCGCCGCCGTCGAGTTCCACCACGTAGCGCGTGTACATTCCTAGATAAACCACTTCGCGCACGCGGCCCTCCGCCGAATAGGAGTCAGCCGGGACGGGCGCGGACGGATCGGCGAGGTGAATTTTTTCCGGTCGGATGGAGAACATCGTCGGCGAGCTGGTGATGGCCTGAGCCACCGAGCCGTGCACCAGATTCGAGACGCCGACAAACCCGGCGACGAACGCCGACGCCGGATGCTCGTACAGCTCGGCCGGCGTGCCCACCTGCTCAATGCGCCCCTGGCTGAACACGGCGATCCGGTCGCTCATGGTGAGCGCTTCTTCCTGATCGTGCGTCACAAACACGAAGGTAATGCCGACGCGCTGTTGAATTGACTTGAGCTCGATCTGCATCTGCTGGCGCAGTTTGAGGTCGAGCGCGCCCAACGGCTCGTCGAGCAGAAGCACGCGCGGATGATTGATTAGCGCTCGGGCGAGGGCCACGCGCTGGCGCTGGCCGCCGGAGAGTTGCGTGGGCTTGCGCTGAGCGAACCCCGGCAGGCGCACCAGTTCCAGTATTTCCTCGACCCGCTTCTCCCGCTCGGCCTTGGGCACTTTCTTGATCATCAAGCCGTAAGCCACGTTTTCGCCCGCCGTCATGTGCGGGAAGAGGGCGTAGTCTTGAAAGACAGTGTTGACGTCGCGCTCGTAGGGCGGCAGGCCGATCACCTCCTGCCCGTGCAGTTGAATGCCCCCGGCGGTGGGCTGATCGAAACCGGCGATCAGGCGCAGGCAGGTGGTCTTGCCCGATCCCGACGGCCCGAGCATGGTGAAGAACTCGCCGTCGAGAATATCGAGGCTGACGTTGTCTACGGCTTTGACTTCGCCGAAGTGGCGGCTGACGTTGCTGAAGCGAATGGCGGGGAACGACGAATTGGATGCGCTCACGATGATTGCGCCGGCAGCCGGGGGCATTCACCTGTGCCTGCGGCACAGGTACAGGCGCACGAAGGCCCCCGGCCCCGAACGAGCCTAACCGTTACTTGCTTCCGGTAATGTCCACGTAGGCCTTCGTCCACTCGCTGTAGGGGACGCAGTCCTGCTTGCCGTTGCCGCAGTCGGCGATGGGCGTCTTCCAGAAGGCGATCTTGTCGAAGTTGTCAATGCCGTTCGTCTTGCAGCCTTCGGCGCCGAGCAGATCGTTGCCTTGGCAGGCGTCGGGCGTGACGGGCACCGAGCCGAACCACGAAGCCAGGTCGCCCTGCAGTTTCTTGTTGAGCGACCAGCCCAGCCACATATACGCGCAGTTGGGATGCGGCGCTTTGGCGTGCATCATCGTCGTGTCGGCCCAGCCGGTGGTCCCCTCGCTGGGGACGAGGCTGGCGATGGGCTGGCCGGCGGCGACGAGCGTGTTCACCTGATACGGCCACGAGGTGCCGGCCACCACGCCCTCGTTGGTGAAGTCGTCGATCTGGCTGGTGGCATCGGGCCAGTAGCGCTGAACCAACTGGCGCTGTTGCTTGAGCAGAGCCACGGCCGCGTCAAATTGCGGCTTGGTCAGTTCGTAGGGATCGGTGATGCCGAGTTCGGGCTTGTGTGCCTTGAGATATACGGCGGCGTCGGCGATGTAGATGGGGCCAACGTAAGCCTGCACGCGGCCCTTATTCGACTTGCCGTCGGCCAGAGTCATTTCCTCAAAGACGACGTTCCAACTGGCGGGCGCTGTATCGCCGAAGGCTTGGGTGTTATACATCAACACGTTGGGGCCCCACTGGTACGGCACGCCGTAATGCTTGCCGTTCACCGTGTGCCAACCGCCGTTCTGCAAGCGCTGGTCGATCCGATTCCAGTCTTTGATCAGGGCGATGTTGACCTCCTGCACGGTGCCGCCGTAGACGAGGCGCAGGCTGGCGTCGCCGGAGGCCGTCACCAGATCGAAGCCGCCTTGATTCATCAGGGTCACCATCTCGTCGGAAGTGCTGGCGACCTTGTCTTTCACGGCACAGCCGGTCTCTTTCTCGAACTGAGTGACCCAGTCGTAATTCTTGTCGGTCGCGCCGCGCTCGATGTAGCCGGCCCAGGCGATGATGTCAACTTCGCCTTCGCCTTTGCCGATGGATTGCTGCACGTTCGAGGCCGGCACCGCCGCGCCGCCGCCGCAGGCGGTCAAGACTATGCTCGCCAGCGCCAGCAGGCCGAGGGCTTTCTGAATCAACTTGGTGTTCATTCTCTCTCCTCCATAGAGTTGCGAAAAGATATTTCTAAGCAGTTCGAGTAGCGTCGTGCAAAGCGATTGAAATGAATCACCTGCCTTTCGGGTCGTGCCTATTATGAACTTCGCGCCTCCGCGTCCTTGTGGTAAGTTCCTTTCAGACATAGCGCGGGTAAGTATATTGATTTTGTCGCCTGAGTCAATTTGCCGTATTGCCGCCATCCACCAGCAGGGCCGCGCCGGTCATGAAACTGGACTCGTCGGAGGCGAGGAACAGCACGGCGCGGGCGATCTCCTCGGCGCGCGCCACGCGGCCCAGGGGCAGGGCCTCGCCCAATGCCTGGAGCGTCTCGCCCATCCCGCCGGAGTCGCGGAAGTATCCCTGTTCGTTCCAGCGTTCGACAAACGTGTCTCCCGGGCAGACGGCGTTGATACGGATATTCTCGCGGGCGTGATCGAGCGCCATCGCCTTCGTCATCAGCACGACCGCGCCCTTCGAGGCACAATATGCCACCGCCTGACGCCCGCCCACGATGCCCCAGTCCGAGGCATTGTTGACGATCGCGCCGCCGCCCTGCGCCCGCATCACCGGAACGATCAATCTGCTCATGCGCCACACCGCCGTCACGTTCGTGTCCATCGTCAACTGCCAGTCGGCCTCGCTGGTCTTCTCGGCGGTGCCGCTGGTGACGACTCCGGCGTTGTTGAAAAGGATGTCAATGCGCCCGAAGGCGCGGCGCGTTTCGGCGATGGCGAGTTCGCAATCCTTCGGGAGCGTCACGTCGCCGGGGATGAAGATCGTCTGCCCGCCGCTTTCACGAATCTTCGCGGCGACGGCCTCGCCCCGCTCGGCGCGCCGCCCGGTGAAGGCGACTCGCGCGCCCTCGGCGGCGAACAGTTCGGCGGCCGCCTGCCCGATGCCCGACGTGCCGCCGGTCATGAGGACGACTTTGTCTTTGAGTCTCATGGGCGAAGATCGCTTTCTGAAGAGAGAGTCCAATCACGAATTACACGAATATGCGAATGGCACGAAT